>NZ_LKCP01000039.1:0-83787 GCF_001518755.1 Bacillus sp. AM 13(2015)
TTTGGAAACATCATTTCAGCGAATCGGATGATTTCGATCGTCAGTCCGGAATCAGCACCGATTAAACGAATGATACAAGACGCAAGAGATCGAGGCATGCTCATAGATGCTACATACGGAAGAAGAACCCGTGCTGTTGTCATTATGGACAGTGACCATGTCATCTTATCTGCCGTTCAGCCTGAGACTGTCGCGCAAAGACTTTCTGTAAAAGAAGAAATCATAGATGAAGGGCAGGGGTAATACGCCATTATGAAAGAAAGAGGACTTTTAATCGTTCTCTCTGGACCTTCGGGAGTTGGAAAAGGAACGGTCAGACAAGCCATTTTCTCCCAGGAAGATACGAAATTTGAATACTCTATTTCTGTGACGACACGCAAACCGCGTGAAGGTGAAAGAAATGGTGTCGATTATTTCTTTAAAACCAGGGAAGAATTTGAACATATGATTGAAAACAAAAAGCTGTTAGAATGGGCAGAGTACGTCGGGAATTACTACGGCACGCCTGTTGACTATGTTGAACAGACATTAAGCGAAGGAAAAGATGTTTTCCTTGAAATTGAAGTGCAAGGTGCACTTCAAGTAAGAGAAGCATTCCCGGAAGGTCTTTTTATTTTCCTTGCACCGCCTAGTCTTTCAGAACTTCAAAACCGCATCATTACACGCGGTACAGAATCTGAGGAGCTCATTCGAAACCGAATGGCCGCTGCGAAAGAAGAAATTGAAATGATGGATGCTTACGACTATGTCGTTGAAAACGATGATGTCGAGCTTGCTTGTGAAAGAATCAAAGCGATCGTCCTTGCAGAACACCTGCGCAGAGACAGAGTCGCACCGAGATATAAAAAAATGCTGGGGGTAGAATAAACCATGTTAGATCCTTCAATTGACTCATTGATGAACAAACTTGATTCAAAATATACACTTGTAACAGTGTCTGCACGCCGTGCACGTGAAATGCAGATCCACCAAGATCAGCAGATTGAAAACACAAAGTCTTACAAATTTGTAGGCAAAGCACTAGAAGAAATCGACGCTGGTCTTTTGACATTTGAAAAAGAGGATCAAGAATAACACATCGCTTCTGCAATGCAGATACGATACGTTCAAAAAAGTCAAAACTATGATTGGTTTTGACTTTTTTGAATTGTAGACGAATTTGTGAAAAAGGCCGTTAAGGGGGACAAACAAATGTTACAGTCAAAAAATATTTTGCTCGGTGTCAGCGGAGGAATCGCCGTATATAAAGCAGCAGCACTTACTAGTAAACTCGTACAAGCAGGCGCAAATGTCAGAGTGATTATGACGGAATCTGCTCGTGAGTTTGTGTCTCCGCTTACCTTCCAAGCTCTGTCTAGGCATGAGGTATATGTGGATACATTCAAAGAAAACAATCCAAGAGTCATTGCGCATATTGACGTAGCTGACTGGGCCGATCTCATTCTTGTTGCCCCTGCAACAGCACATACAATTGGTAAAATGGCCGCTGGACTTGCAGATGATATGCTGACGACGACTTTGCTTGCTTCAACAGCGCCTGTATGGATCGCTCCAGCGATGAATGTGCATATGTACGATCACCCGGCTGTGAAACGGAACATTCGCACATTATATGAAGACGGCTACCGCTTTATTGAGCCAAGTGAAGGTTATTTAGCCTGCGGGTACATTGGAAAAGGGCGATTAGAAGAGCCTGAAAAAATTGTGGAACACATCCGTGCTTTTTTTGAAGAGCCAAAAAGCTTACCGCTCTCAGGAAAGAAAGTCGTGGTGACAGCAGGTCCTACACGTGAAGTCATCGATCCTGTCCGGTTCTTTACAAATCGTTCTAGTGGAAAAATGGGCTATGCGATTGCAGAGGCTGCTCAGCAAATGGGGGCAGATGTTACGCTGATTTCTGGACCTGTTTCTTTAACTGAACCTGATCATGTACATGTAGTGCACGTTGAATCAGCTGAAGAGATGTATCAAGCTGTGCTAGAGGTATATGGGGAAGCTGATCTTGTTATTAAATCAGCAGCTGTCGCCGATTACACCCCTGTCACGACCTATGCTCATAAAATGAAAAAACAGGACGGCGCTCTGGACATTGAATTCACCCGGACAAAAGATATTTTAAAAGAGCTGGGGAAAAGAAAAGAGCATCAAGTGCTGGTCGGTTTTGCAGCTGAAACGCAGGATGTAGAATATTATGCGAAAAAGAAAATTGAATCCAAGCATCTAGATATGATTGTCGCCAATAACGTCACAAAAGAGGGTGCAGGCTTTGGCACAGATACCAATGTGGCAGCGATGATCAAAGCAGATGGAACGAAAAAAGAGCTGCCGATGATGAGCAAAAAAGACCTCGCTTTTGAAATTTTAAAGGAGGCAATACAGCTGCTTCCAGAAGAGCGTGATCGAGCATGATTGCTGAAGTCATCGTAGATGTCACAACGAAAGCCATTGACCGGCCATTTGATTACCGTGTACCAGATCGATTCAAAGATCTCGTCAAAGTGGGAATGAGGGTGGTCGTTCCCTTTGGCCCGAGGAAGATTCAAGGGTTTGTGACAAAAGTCAAAGATGAAACAGACATCAAGACAGGAAACATCAAAGAGATTGTCGATTTATTTGATTTATCACCTGTTCTGACAGATGAGCTATTGGAGCTTTCCCACTGGCTGACGGAAAAAACATTGTCCTATCATATCACGGCACTTCAATCGATGCTGCCCGCAGCCATGAAGGCAAAGTATGAAAAAGAAATTCAGGTGCTTTCAGAGGAAGAACTTCCGCAGTCATTGAAAGAGCTTTTCGGTCAGCGAGAAAGCATTCTTTATGCTGACATCCCTGCTGAACAATTAAAACTAATTCAAAAGCATGTCCAAAAAGGTCATCTCGAGGTGAGATACCATGTCTCACAAAAATCTGGAAAGAAAAAGGTCCGCATGCTCCAGGTGGCTGTATCGAAAGAAAAACTTGCAGAAAAACAGCAGCAGCTAAAGAAAAATGCGGTGAAACAAAAAGCACTGATCTCCTATCTGCTTGAAGCGGGAGAGACAACCTTTTTAGCGAAAGACTTGCAGCAGCAAACAGGCGCAAGTTCCCAAACGCTTAAAACCTTTATTCAAGAAGGGCTGTTAACAGAAAGCTATGAAGAGGTCTATCGAGATCCTTATCGTGACCGGGAGTTTACACCATCTGCTCCACTTGATCTTACGCCAGAGCAAAGAGAGGCGGCCAAGCATATTCATCAAGCAGTGAGTGATGATCAGCACGAAACCTTTCTTTTGCACGGAGTGACAGGAAGCGGTAAAACGGAGATTTACTTGCAGACAATCGATCATGTTCTTCAAAAAGGAAAAGAAGCGATCGTTTTAGTTCCTGAAATCTCGTTAACTCCTCAAATGGTGCAGCGATTTAAAGAACGATTTGGCTCAAATGTGGCCGTTCTTCACAGCGGCTTATCGACAGGAGAAAAATATGATGAATGGCGGAAAATCCATCGCAAGGAAGTCAAGCTTGTCGTTGGCGCAAGATCTGCTGTTTTCGCTCCATTTGAAAATCTAGGCATGATTATTATAGATGAAGAGCACGAATCCTCTTATAAACAAGAAGAAATGCCTCGTTACCATGCCAAGGATGTCGCCATTGAACGAGCAGGGCGGCATCAATGTCCAGTCGTATTAGGCAGTGCAACACCTTCACTTGAAACCTATGCACGTGCGAAAAAAGGCGTCTATACATTGCTGTCGCTCAAACACCGCGTCAACCAGCAGCAGCTGCCGCACGTTTCGTTAATTGATATGAGAGAAGAACTAAGAAATGGCAACCGCTCCATGTTTTCAGAGGAATTGATGCTTAGGTTAAAGGAAGTGCTTGAAAGAAAAGAACAAGCCGTTTTATTTCTGAACAAAAGAGGCTATTCATCCTTTGTCATGTGCCGTGATTGCGGATATGTAGAGCAATGTCCTCATTGCGAAATTTCTCTTACCTATCACCGCTATCAAAAACGGCTGAAGTGCCATTATTGTGGTCACGAAGCACCAGTACCTGCTGAATGTCCAGAATGTCACAGTGAGCATATTCGCTATTTTGGTACGGGGACGCAGCGTGTAGAAGAAGAGCTGACAAAAGTACTGCCAGAGGCAAGAGTCATCCGAATGGATGTGGATACAACGTCTCGTAAAGGTGCTCATGAAAAGCTTCTTACCTCTTTTGGCAATAAAGAAGCGGACATTTTGCTCGGGACGCAAATGATTGCAAAGGGACTGGATTTCCCAGATGTCACACTTGTTGGTGTTCTCAGTGCGGATACATCCCTTCACATCCCTGATTTCCGTTCAAGTGAAAAAACATTTCAGCTTCTCACACAGGTCAGCGGCAGGGCAGGGCGGCATGAAAAAGCGGGCTCGGTCATTATTCAATCGTATACGCCTTCTCACTATAGTATTGAATTAACGAAGCAGCATGACTACGAAGCCTTTTATGAACAGGAGATGCTGCATCGCCGCCACCAGTCCTATCCGCCGTATTACTTTTTGACGATGGTGACAGTGTCACACGAAGAAGTGACAAAGGCAGCACATGTGACTGATCAAATTGTCCAGTTCCTAAAAATGAATTGTGCACCGAATACTCGAATCCTTGGCCCGGCTGCATCACCAATCGCTAAGATCAAAGATAGATATCGCTATCAATGCGTGATAAAATACAAAAGGGAAAATGAACTGGCAAGTTTACTACGGAAAATACAAGACCATTATCAAAAGGAAATGGAACAAAAACAATTGATGATTTCAATAGATATGAATCCATATATGATGATGTAAAACGGAGGGCTATAAGTGGCAGTAAAACCAATAGTCATACATCCGGCAGAAGTGCTTGAACAAAAGACAGAGCGTGTCGATACGTTCGATAAAAAGCTTAAAAAACTGCTGGATGATATGTATGATACAATGCTTGAGCTGGATGGAGTTGGACTAGCAGCACCACAAATCGGTGTTTCAAAAAGAATCGCTGTTGTAGATATTGGAGAAGAATCTGGCAGAATTGATTTAGTGAACCCCGAGGTGCTTGAAGTTGAAGGAAGCCAAACAGATATTGAAGGCTGCCTGAGCTTTCCATCTTTATACGGTACTGTAGAGAGACCGAACTATGTGAAGGTAAAAGCCTTTGATAAGAAAGGCAAACCATTTACAATAGAAGCAGATGGATTTTTAGCAAGAGCTTTATTGCACGAAATTGATCATTTAGACGGCATTTTATTTACGTCAAAAATCATTGAAACCTATACAGAAAAAGAACTTGCGGAAATGGAAGGGTGAAGAAAATGGCACGTATCGTATTTATGGGAACCCCTGATTTCTCAGTACCTGTGCTGCAAACACTGATAACAGAAGGATACGAAGTGGTAGGGGTCGTCACGCAGCCAGACCGCCCGAAAGGAAGAAAGCGAGTGCTCACACCGCCTCCTGTGAAAGTGGAAGCCTTAAAACACGGCATTCCTGTGTTGCAGCCTGAAAAGGTACGCCTAGATGAAGAAATTGATAAAGTGCTTGCATTAGAGCCGGATTTAATCGTCACAGCGGCATTTGGACAAATTCTACCTAAACGGTTACTCGATGAACCTAAGTTTGGCTGTATCAATGTTCATGCCTCGCTCCTGCCAGAACTAAGAGGCGGCGCGCCGATTCATTATGCGATCCTTCAAGGCAAAAAGAAAACAGGCGTTACGATCATGTACATGGTGGAAAGGCTCGATGCAGGTGACATGATCAGTAAAGTAGAAGTGGAAATCGATGAATTAGACAATGTTGGAACACTGCATGACAAATTAAGTACAGCTGGTGCCGCACTTCTAAAAGATACGGTGCCAAATGTTCTGAGCGGGTCTATTTCTCCGATTCCGCAAAATGAAGAAGCGGCCACATACGCACCAAATATTAAGCGGGAGCAAGAAAGGTTAGACTGGACAAAAACCGGTGAAGAGCTTTACAACCAAGTTCGCGGGCTAAATCCATGGCCAGTTGCCTATACTGAATGGAACGGCGCTCATCTAAAAGTATGGGAAGCGAAAAAGGTTCCGCTACAAGCGCAAGAAGAACCTGGGAAAGTGATTGAGCTTCAAAAAGAAGGTCCGGTCATTGGAACGGGTAATAAGCAAGGCCTCTTGTTAACAGGTGTGCAGCCAGCTGGTAAGAAAAAAATGAGCGGCGAAGACTTCTTAAGAGGCGCAAATATCGAAATTGGGCAGAAATTAGGGTTAATGAATGAAGAAAAGTAATGTGAGAGAAGTAGCGCTGGACGCTTTAATCAAACTCGAACAAAACCAAGCTTACAGTAATTTGCTTTTGCAGTCAGTCATGAAAGATAAAGACTTAGCTGATCAAGACAAACCGCTGTTAACAGAGCTTGTGTATGGTACACTGCAAAATAAGCTGGCATTAGATTATATGCTTGCGCCCTTTGTGAAAAAACCGCAAAAGGTGGCTCCGTGGGTGATGCAGCTTTTACGGATGTCACTTTATCAAATGGTGTACCTTGAAAAAATCCCAGATCGTGCAGCCATTCATGAAGCTGTCGAGCTAACGAAAAAGCGCGGGCACAAAGGCATTTCTTCACTTGTGAACGGTGTTCTTCGTTCCGTACAAAGAGAAGGCATTCCGTCATTTGATGTGATCAAAGATCCAGTAAAGCGGCTGTCCATTGAGACAAGCCACCCATTATGGCTTGTGCAGGAATGGGTTCAGGCGTACGGATTTGAAGCGGCAGAAAACATGTGCCGCATTCATTTAGTCCCGCCAAAGCAAACCCTTCGCGTCAACCGAATGAAAACTGACCGGACGGCACTGCAGCAAAAACTAATGGATGCAGGCATCGAAACGGAGCTTGGCGACTTATCTGAAGATGCACTTAAGCTCATGAAAGGGTCCATCGTCTCAACCCCTTCTTTTCAAGAAGGCTATGTTACGATTCAAGATGAAAGCTCGATGCTTGTTGCAAGAGCGCTTGACCCTCAGCCAGGAGAAACGGTGCTTGACGCCTGTGCGGCTCCTGGCGGAAAATCAACTCATATTGCAGAACGTATGAATGATGAGGGGAAAATTGTTTCACTCGACTTACATGAACATAAAGTGAAACTCATCAAACAAGCAGCAAAACGTCTGAACCTTACTCACATTGAGGCAAAAGCACTTGATGCAAGGAAAGCGGCAGACTATTACAGCGAAGCTTCGTTTGACCGTATTCTCATTGATGCGCCGTGTTCCGGTTTTGGCGTCATTAGACGAAAACCAGATATGAAATATACAAAGTCACAAGAAGACTCAGCAAGGCTTGCAGCTATCCAGCAGGCCATTTTAAAGGAAGCGGCCCCGCTTTTAAAACCGGGCGGAACCCTTGTATACAGTACATGTACAATGGATCCAACAGAAAATCAACAAGTGATTCATGCGTTTTTACAAGAACACCAAGACTTCGAACCCGATCTATCTCTTAATGAACGGCTGCCTGAGCAGGTTTCTCCGTTTGTTCAAAACGGAAGTGTACAAATTCTTCCTCATTATTTCGGAACAGATGGTTTCTTTATTTGCAGCATGAGAAAGAAGGGATAAAAAATGACAGAACAAAAAGTAAGAAAAGAACTGAAGACAGAAATGCCGTCGATCTACTCATTTGAGCTTCACGAAATGAAAGAATGGTTAAAAGAACAAGGCGAAAAGCCTTTCCGCGCAGCTCAAATTTTCGAGTGGCTTTATGAGAAACGTGTGACATCCTTTGACGATATGTCTAACCTTTCAAAGGATTTAAGAGAAAAATTAAAAAATCAATTTGCGATCACCACATTAAAAACCGTGATCAAACAAACGTCTCAAGACGGAACGATCAAGTTTTTATTTGAATTACATGATGGTTATACCATTGAAACAGTGTTGATGCGCCACGAATACGGAAACTCTGTCTGTGTTACAACTCAGGTTGGCTGCCGAATTGGCTGTACATTCTGTGCATCTACACTTGGCGGGTTAAAACGAAACCTTGAAGCAGGAGAAATCGTTGCTCAAGTATTGAAAGTGCAACAGGCACTTGACGAAACAGATGAGAGAGTCAGCTCGGTTGTTATCATGGGAATTGGAGAACCATTTGATAACTTTGACGAAATGCTTGCTTTCCTTAAAATCATCAACCATGACAACGGCTTAAATATTGGCGCGCGTCATATTACAGTGTCGACAAGCGGAATCATTCCAAAGATCTATCAATTCGCTGATGAGCAAATGCAAATCAATTTTGCTGTCTCCCTGCATGCACCAAACACAGAAATCAGAAGCCGTCTAATGCCGATCAATAAGGCATATAAGCTGCCGAAATTAATGGAAGCCATTGAATACTACATTCAAAAAACAGGAAGACGTGTCAGCTTTGAATACGGCCTGTTTGGCGGAGTAAATGATCAAGTTCATCATGCAGAAGAGCTTGCAGACTTATTAAAAGGAATCAAGTGCCACGTGAACCTCATTCCGGTGAACTATGTACCGGAAAGGGATTATGTAAGAACACCGAGAGAACAAATCTTCCTATTTGAAAAAACGCTGAAAGAACGCGGCGTAAACGTAACGATTAGACGAGAGCAAGGCCATGATATTGATGCTGCTTGCGGTCAGCTAAGAGCGAAGGAGCGTCAGGAAGAGACGAGGTGACGAATGTTGATAAGGGCAGCCTTTCAAACCGATACAGGAAAAGTCCGTCAGCATAATGAAGATGATGCAGGTATTTTTGAAGCAAAAGAAGACACCCTTCTAGCTGTTGTAGCTGATGGAATGGGAGGTCATCTTGCTGGTGATGTCGCCAGCAGGATGGCCGTCTCTTCTTTAAAAGAATACTGGGAAGAAACATCTTCAATCCCAGCAAAACCAGCAGAGCAAGAAAGCTGGTTAATCTCAAAAATTAGTGACATTAATGATCAAGTATATGAACATGCGAAAAACAATGAGGAGTGCCAAGGAATGGGGACAACCATTGTTTGTGCGCTCGTTCATTTGCAAACGGTCACAATTGCCCATATTGGAGACAGCCGCTGCTACTTGCTAAGAGAAGGAGCACTGACCCAGCTAACAGATGACCATTCACTTGTAAATGAGCTTGTGAAAACAGGTGAAATTTCTAAAGAGGATGCAGAATATCATCCAAGAAAAAATGTGCTTACAAAAGCATTGGGAACAGATAAACACGTTCAAATCGATGCACATACTTTTGAAGTGGACCCAGGAGATCAAATCCTGCTTTGCTCAGATGGATTATCAAATAAAGTAGAAGAAGAGAATTTGATTCATATTTTAAACCAAACGACCGCACCAGATGAAAAAGTAACAGCATTAATCCAAACAGCGAATGACAACGGCGGTGAAGATAACATTACAGCAGTATTGTTAGAAATCTCCTCCCAGCCAGAGGAGGGTGACAGCAAGTGTTGATCGGAAAACGGATCAGCGGCCGTTATCAGATTCTTCGCGTCATAGGCGGAGGCGGAATGGCAAACGTTTATTTGGCGGAGGATATGATTTTAGATCGCGAAGTCGCGATTAAAATTTTGCGCTTTGACTTTGCAAGCGATGATGATTTTATTAGACGTTTCCGGCGCGAGGCGCAATCAGCCGCAAGCTTAGATCATTCAAATATTGTCAGCATCTACGATGTAGGGGAAGAAGATGACATTTATTATATTGTCATGGAATATGTCGAGGGGATGACGCTAAAAGAATACATACACGCCAATGGCCCGCTTCATCCGAAAGAAGCCGTTCGCATTATGGAGCAAGTCGTTGCGGCGATGGAAGAAGCCCATGCGAAACAGCTCGTCCACCGGGACATTAAGCCTCACAATATATTAATAGACAACATGGGGAATATTAAAGTCACTGATTTCGGGATTGCCATAGCACTCAGCTCAGCGACCATCACCCACACAAATTCGGTCCTAGGATCCGTGCACTATTTGTCTCCAGAACAAGCACGCGGAGGTCTTGCGACGAAAAAATCAGACATCTATTCACTTGGCATTGTGCTCTATGAACTCATTTCTGGCCGCATGCCATTTGAAGGGGAATCAGCTGTCAGTGTTGCGCTGAAGCATTTGCAATCAGAGCCGCCATCTGTGAGAAGGTGGAATCCTTCTGTTCCACAAAGCGTGGAAAACATCATTTTAAAGGCGATGGCCAAAGATCCTTTTTATCGATATGAAGATGCATCTGAAATGCAAAAAGATTTACAAACTGCTTTCGACCCTTCAAGGCTAAAAGAAAAACGCTTTGTGATCGAAGAAGATCATGAAGCAACGAAAGCGATCCCAATCATTCAAGATCATCAAGTCGATCAAGACAATGAAAAAACAGCTGTCCATCCAGTGCAAAAACCGAAGAAAAAAGAGAAACAAAAGACGAAAAAGAAACGGAAAAAATGGCCTTGGATTGTGGCATCCATCCTATTTATTCTGACTGCTGCGACTATTTTAGCCATCACTGTGTTTCCGGGACTGCTTTTTCCAAAAGATGTGGAGGTCACTGATGTATCTGGCATGACGATTGATAAAGCCGAGGACACCTTGAAGAACGCCGGCTTTACCGTCGCCTCTGATCCAATTGAGATCGCTGATGAAAAAATTGAAAAAGGGCTTGTCGTCAAAACAGACCCGAAAATCGGCACAAAGGTAAAAGAAGGAACCGAGATTCAGCTTTACCAAAGTACGGGCAAGGAAAAGACCGAATTACCTGATGTAACAGGTGAAAAGGTCGATAAAGCAAAAGAATTATTAGCGAAAAAAGGGTTTAAGCAAGTTGTTGTGGAGGAAGTAAATGATAATGACACCGAATCTGGGATTGTCATGGAACAGAAACCTTCAGCGAGTACTGAGCTTGTGGCAGCAGATGAAGAAGTGACGTTGACGGTCAGCATAGGTCCTGCCGATATTACTTTGCGGGATTTAACGACATATAGTAAACAGGCTGCATCGAATTATTTAGAGGATAACGGATTAAAGCTTGATGAAAAAGAAGCGTATTCTGATGATGTGCCAAAAGGTGAAGTGATGAAACAGGAGCCAGGAGCTGGTACTGCTGTGAAACCAGGTGATACGGTTAAGATCACCTTCTCACTCGGACCGAAGAAAAAACCGGCTAAAACAGTGACTGAGAAGATTGCCATCCCGTATGAACCAGTAACAGAAGGGCAAGAGATGACCGTTCAGATTTCCATTGACGATGCTGAGCATAGCATTTCTGATTCATATGAAACCTTTAACATCACTGCACCAACCGAACGGACCATTAAATTTAAGATTGAACCAGGTCAAAAAGGATACTATCAAGTGACGGTTGATGATAAAGTCGTAAGCTCTAAAACAATTGAATACCCTGAAGATGAATAAAGGAGGGACTTTATGCCTGAGGGCAAAATTATTAAAGCATTAAGCGGATTTTATTATGTGCTTGATGAGTCTTTAGAAAGTGGAAAAGTGATTCAGTGCAGAGCAAGAGGCATTTTTCGTAAAAACAAAATCACACCTCTTGTTGGAGATTATGTTGTGTATCAAGCAGACAACGATAAAGAAGGCTACTTATTAGAAGTAAAAGAGCGGACAAATGAACTTGTTCGTCCGCCTATTAGTAACGTCGATCAAGCGGTGCTCGTTTTCTCTGCGACAGAACCAACCTTCAGCACATCGCTTTTAGACAGATTTCTAGTGCTTGTAGAAGCAAATGATATTGAGCCGATTATCTGTATCACAAAAGTGGATTTATTGAAAACAGATGAAGAGCGTGAAAGTATTCAAGGCTATGCAGAGGACTATCGGCAAATTGGATATGATGTTCATTTAACATCCACGATCGAGGGAGACGGAATTGAAAAGCTGACCCCGCATTTTCACAATAAGATCACTGTATTTGCTGGTCAGTCTGGTGTAGGCAAGTCCTCCCTTTTAAATGCGATGAGTCCTGATCTGGCGCTGAAAACCAATGATATTTCCTCCCATCTTGGAAGAGGGAAGCATACGACTAGACATGTCGAACTCATTCGTACAGCAGAAGGGCTTATTGCAGATACACCTGGCTTTAGCTCACTTGAATTTACCGGCATCGAAGCGGAAGATTTAGGTCTTTACTTTTTAGAAATCAAAGAGCGGAGTGCAGATTGTAAGTTTAGAGGCTGCCTGCACGTGAAAGAGCCAGGCTGTGCGGTAAAAGATGCGGTCGAACAAGAGCAAATCAAAGAGTATCGCTATCAGCATTATTTAGAGTTTTTAACTGAAATCAAAGACAGAAAGCCGAGGTACTAAATCATGGTTTATATTGCCCCTTCCATTTTATCAGCAGATTTCGCCAATTTGGAGAAAGATATCCGTGATGTGGAACAAGGCGGAGCGGATTACATTCATATCGATGTGATGGACGGCCATTTTGTACCGAATATCACATTTGGGCCGAATGTTGTGGAAGCAATCAGACCGCATACAAAGCTGCCGCTTGATGTTCACTTAATGATTGAGCAGCCAGACCGGTATATTCCTGCATTCGCCAAAGCAGGTGCTGACATTATTTCTGTCCATGTTGAGGCTTGTCCGCACTTGCACCGAACGATACAGCACATAAAAGAACAAGGTGTAAAAGCAGGTGTCGTCTTGAACCCGCACACACCTGTTTCTCAGATTGAGCATGTATTAGAGGATGTAGACCTTGTCTTATTCATGACGGTGAATCCTGGTTTTGGCGGACAGGCGTTTATTCCTTCTGTCCTCACGAAGGTAAAAGAAGTGAAGTCCCTTAGTAAACAAAAGGGCTTATCAGACTTACTCATAGAAATAGACGGCGGTGTCAATGTAGAGACTGCAAAGAGCTGTAAAGAGGCGGGCGCTAATTTACTTGTGGCCGGCTCAGCGGTATACGGTAAAGACAACCGTGCAGCTGCTATTCAGGCCATTCGAGAAGCGTAAAAAAAGGAACCAAAGTCACTCTGATCTTTGGTTCTTTTTACATGGAGAGGAGCGTATATCATGCACATACATATCGTAGCCGGCGGTCCTTTTGAATACATTCCGCCCCTTGAACATGAAGCATCACAGGATGATATTCTCTGGGTTGGTGTAGACCGGGGAACGCTCTTTTTACTAGAGCATGGCATCATGCCTGCCAAGCTTTTGGTGATTTTGACAGTGTGACAGAAGAAGAGCTTTGCGAGCTGAAAAAGAAATTGCCTGCCTTGAATGTATTTCAGGCTGAAAAGGATGAAACCGATTTAGAGCTTGCGCTGAACTGGGCCATGCGCCAGCATCCAGCGCATATTTACATCTACGGCATTACAGGAGGGAGGGCTGATCATTTTCTAGGAAATATTCACCTTCTATATCAAGGCATTCAGCACAAGCAGAACATGACTCTTGTAGATAAACAAAATATCATTCAAATGTTTGGGCCTGGTACATACGAAATCAAAGAAGACCCTGATAAAAAATATGTGTCGTTTCTGCCCTTTGGTACATCGGTTGAAAAGCTGACATTAAAAGGTTTCAAATATCCTCTGAAAAATTGTCATATTGAGCCTGGTTCCACACTATGTATTAGTAACGAACTCATCCACTCAAATGGTACTTTTTCTTTTCATGAAGGCATATTAATAATGGTAAGAAGCAAAGATTGACCAACCTATCAATGTGGATGGCTGATTAAGCTCAATTGTGCTGCAAGCGGTACTTTTAGGAGGGGGACAAAATGAAATTTTATACAATCAAACTGCCTAGATTTCTTGGCGGCATTGTCCGTGCGATGCTTGGTTCATTTAAAAAAGATTAATGAGTAATCTCCTTTATTTCCACATAAAAACGCCTGCTACAGTTTATTGTAGCAGGCGTTTACTCTTGCTTATACACGCTCAACTTTACCAGATTTCAAAGCTCGAGCTGATACATATACTCTTTTAGGCTTACCGTCCACTAGAATACGAACTTTTTGAAGGTTCGCGCCCCATGTACGTTTTGTAGAGTTCATTGCGTGAGAACGGTTGTTCCCAGCTTTTGTTTTTCTGCCTGTAATAACGCATTTACGTGCCATTTGTTTCCCTCCTAACTGCGAAAACATCATCATATTCTTCATATACGTACTTAGAGATGCCTCAAGATACTTTAATAATTTACCACAGCTTCAAGGGGTTTGCAAGGATTGTTTACTCCTCTTTCAAGAAAAATACCTTGACATCTTGATAAAAAATCAAGGCTATAGTATAAGTAGGATTGGGTCGGATTGAATGATTTCTTTTAAAAAGAAGGGTCTTATAGTAAAATAGTGATAACTCAGGGCAATTTCTCAAAAAGGGGGAACCAATGTGTCCATTGAACTTAGAACGAAATACGGACAAATTGATATATCAAATGAAGTCATTGCAATGGTGGCAGGAGGCGCTGCGATCGATTGCTATGGTATTGTTGGCATGGCGTCCAAAAATCAAATCAAGGACGGTTTGACGGATATTCTCCGCAAAGAGAACTTCAGCCGGGGTGTTCTTGTGCGTCAAAAAGAAGACCGCATTCATATTGATATGTACATCATCGTCAGCTACGGTACAAAAATATCAGAAGTCGCACATAATGTTCAAACGAAAGTCAAATACACGATTCATCACACAATTGGACTTTCTGTTGACTCGGTCAACATTTATGTACAAGGAGTAAAAGTTACGAACCCGTAGTAAGGAGGAAATATATTGTCTATTAGAAATCTTGATGGCCGCTCATTTGCAAAAATGATTCTTGCAGGTGCTCACCATCTTTCTCAAAACGCACAAATTGTGGATGCGTTAAATGTTTTTCCAGTGCCAGACGGAGACACGGGGACAAATATGAATTTGTCGATGACTTCAGGGGCAAAAGCAGTTGAAGAAACAAATACCGATCATATTGGGAAGGTCGGCGTGGCTCTCTCGAAAGGGTTATTGATGGGCGCAAGAGGAAACTCAGGCGTGATCCTGTCACAGCTCTTTAGAGGTTTCAGTAAACATATTGAACAAAAAGAAACGATTGATGCAAAAGAATTTGCTCTTGCCTTACAGGCGGGTGTTGATACAGCATATAAAGCCGTGATGAAACCGATTGAAGGAACCATCTTAACGGTTGCAAAGGATGCAGCAAAGAAAGCGGTTGCTGTTTCAGCGGCAGAAGATCAAATTGACCGCGTTCTAGAGTTGACGATTGAGGAAGCAAGAGCATCACTTGATCGAACGCCAGATCTGCTTCCTGTCTTAAAAGAAGTGGGTGTTGTCGATAGTGGAGGTAAAGGACTTCTATGCGTATATGAAGGTTTCCTTGCTTCATTAAGAGGAGAAGAGCTTCCTCCTAAAGCGGCTTCTTTACCGACGCTAAAAGAACTTGTCAGTGCAGAGCATCATAAAAGTGCGCAAAGCCATATGAACACAGAAGATATCGAATTTGGCTATTGTACTGAATTTATGGTGAAATTTGAAGAAGACAAACAGTCCTTTGATGAGAATGCCTTCAGAGAAGACTTAAGTGAATTCGGAGATTCACTTCTTGTAGTGTCTGACGATACACTTGCGAAAGTTCATATTCATGCAGAGCAGCCGGGAGATGTTTTATCATATGCCCAGCGCTACGGCAGCTTGATTAATATGAAAATTGAAAACATGAGAGAGCAGCATAGCTCAATCGTAAACGAAGAAAGAGAACATGCACCTGCTGCACCAAAAGCACCTGCTGCTGAAAAACAGCGCTTTGGCGTCGTCAGTGTCGCAATGGGAGAAGGAATTGCTGACTTGTTCAAAAGCATCGGAGCTTCCGTCGTCATTGAAGGCGGGCAGACGATGAATCCGAGCACAGAAGACATTGTCACAGCAATAGAAAGCGTACATGCCGAAACCGTCTTTATCTTACCTAATAATTCTAATATTGTCATGGCAGCTAAACAGGCGGCAACTGTCTCAAACCGTGAGGTCGTTGTCATTCCGACGAAGACCGTTCCTCAAGGAATGTCGGCACTTCTTTCTCTCAATGAAGCAGCTTCAAATGAAGATAACGAAAGAGCGATGCTAGAAGCGATTGACCATGTGAAAAGCGGGCAAATTACCTTTGCAGTAAGAGATACTCAAATTGATGGAATCGACATTGCGAAAGGTGACTATATGGGTCTGTTCAACGGGAAAATCACCTTAACATCGAAAAATCAATTAGATGCAGCAAAAGAACTTCTCGCCAAAATGGTGACAGAAGATGATGAGATTGTCACCATCATTAAAGGGGAAGATGCATCAACTGATGAGCTGGATGCGTTACAAGCCTTTATTGAAGAAACATTTGAAGATGTAGAAGTTGAAGTCCACGATGGAAAACAGCCGCTTTATTCATATATTTTGGCGGTTGAATAACGAAAGAAGGGCAAATAAAGCCCTTCTTCTTCTTTTGCAATTTTTTACTAGCCATTCCACGGTGAAATGAGTTGCGGGAAACGAATGAATCCATTAGTCTAAAGAAAGAACCAAACCATACGTGAGTGGTGATGAGAGGGGAAGACCTATGAAATTTAGAAGTGTGTTTGATATTATTGGACCTGTCATGATTGGGCCATCAAGTTCGCACACAGCGGGTGCGGCTCGTATCGGGAGAGTAGCTCGCAGCTTATTTGGAAGAGAGCCGAAACGAATTGTCGTTTCATTTTATGGTTCCTTTAAAGATACGTATAAAGGACACGGTACAGATGTCGCCATTATCGGCGGTGTTCTTGATTTTGATACATTTGATGAACGAATCAAAACAGCGATCGATATTGCTAAAAGCAAAGAGATCGATATTGAATTTAAAGAAGAAGAGGCAGTGCCGGCGCATCCAAATACAGCAAAAGTAGAGATTTCAGATGCGAACGGAAGCCTTGAATTAATTGGCATTTCTATCGGCGGAGGTAAAATTGAAATCACAGAATTAAATGGCTTTGAGCTCAGGCTTTCAGGGAATCATCCTGCCATTCTTGTGGTTCATAACGATCGCTACGGGACGATTGCGGCAGTTGCCAATGTCTTAGCGAAATTCGCCATCAACATCGGTCATATGGAAGTGGCACGTAAAGATGTCGGGCAAGAGGCACTGATGACGATTGAAGTAGATCAAAATATTGACCCAGCGGTCCTATCAGAGCTTGAAACATTGCCAAACATTATTCAAGTCACACAAATTGCAGAGTAACAACAAGGAGGTTATGAATGATGTTTAAAAACGTCAAAGAACTCGTGCAGCTAACAGAAGAACGGAATACCTCCATTTCAGAAATTATGATTGTGCAAGAAATGGAAGTGACAGGGAAGTCACGTGAAGAAATTTTCTCCCAGATGTACCGCAACCTAGAAGTGATGGAGCAGGCTGTTGAAAACGGGCTGAAGGGTGTGAAATCATTATCAGGGTTAACAGGCGGAGATGCAGTCAAACTTCAAGCCTATATCGCATCAGGCAAAACGCTGTCTGGTCATACGATATTAGATGCTGTTAGTAAGGCTGTTGCAACAAATGAAGTCAATGCCGCAATGGGAACCATTTGTGCAACGCCTACAGCAGGCTCAGCAGGTGTTGTACCAGGTACGTTATTTGCAGTGAAAGAAACATTAAAGCCAACAAAGGAACAAATGGTCAGATTCCTGTTTACTTCTGGCGCATTTGGTTTTGTTGTGGCGAATAACGCCAGCATTTCTGGTGCAGCAGGCGGCTGTCAGGCAGAGGTAGGTTCTGCATCAGGTATGGCAGCAGCAGCTATTGTCGAAATGGCAGGCGGTACACCGCAGCAATCTGCAGAAGCGATGGCGATTACACTCAAAAATATGCTTGGACTTGTTTGCGATCCAGTAGCAGGACTTGTCGAAGTGCCGTGCGTGAAACGAAATGCAATGGGTGCATCTAACGCTATGATCGCAGCAGACATGGCGCTTGCCGGCATCACTAGCCGCATTCCTTGTGATGAAGTCATTGATGCGATGTACAAGATCGGTCAAACGATGCCAACAGCTCTTCGTGAAACAGCACAAGGCGGACTCGCTGCGACACCGACAGCAAGAGAGCTTGAAAAGAAGATTTTCGGAGGTGTGACCTCATCTCGTGATACAGAAACTGCAAGATAATGTCTCTGTCCTGAAGGGGATTGGAGAGGAAACCGAAAAAACACTCAATGAACTTGGAATCTACACAGTAGCCGATTTACTCGGCTACTTTCCTTATCGATATGACGACTATGAGCTTCGTAACTTAGAAGAAGTAAGGCATGACGAACGAGTCACAGTTGAAGGGAAAGTAAATAGTGAGCCCGTTCTCACCTATTATGGAAAAAAACGAAGCAGGCTGACATTCAGGCTGCTTGTCGGGCGTTTTCTCATTACAGCGATTTGTTTCAATCGTCCATATTTAAAACGAAACCTTGTGTTAGGTGATACAGTTTCCGTCACAGGAAAATGGGATAAAAACCGCCAATCTATCATGGTCCAGGAATTTAAAAAAGGAACGCACGAGCAAGATGGCAGTATAGAGCCCGTTTATTCAGTAAAAGAAAATGTGACCGTGAAAATGATGAGACGCTTTGTGAAACAAGCCTTGTCACTTTATGTAGACAAAGCTGAAGATCCATTGCCAAAGCAGCTTGTCTCTGCTTATAAGCTCATGTCCTATCAGGAAGCGTTAAAAACCATTCATCTCCCAGAGACAAGAGACTCGCTCAAGCAATCAAGACGACGTTTTGTGTACGAAGAATTTCTCATCTTTCAGCTGAAGATGCAGGCGATTAGAAAGAAAGAACGAGAGAGAACATCAGGCATCCAGCATCCGTTTTCCAAAGAGGCTGTTTTTGAGTTTGTTCACAGCCTGCCATTTCCACTGACGAAGGCACAATCAAGAGTGCTTGATGAAATCATGTCAGACATGGCGTCTCCATATCGAATGAACCGTCTGCTTCAAGGAGATGTAGGTTCAGGGAAAACAGCTGTTGCAGCCATTGCGCTTTATGCCGCTCATTTATCAGGTTTTCAAGGTGCATTAATGGTCCCAACAGAAATTTTAGCAGAACAGCATGCGGATTCGCTTTACCAGCTGTTTGAAAAATGGGGACTGAATATCGCCCTTTTGACAAGCTCTGTGAAAGGAAAGCGCCGCAGAGAATTGCTTGAACGTCTAAAAGAAGGCGAGATTGACATTTTAGTCGGTACCCACGCACTCATCCAAGACGAAGTCGAATTTCAGCAGCTCGGTCTAGTCATCACAGATGAGCAGCACCGGTTTGGCGTAGAGCAGCGGAAAAAACTGCGAAGTAAAGGGCAGGATCCGGATGTCTTGTTTATGACTGCTACACCTATTCCACGAACACTTGCGATCACTGTCTTTGGAGAAATGGACGTATCCGTCATTGATGAATTGCCAGCTGGCAGAAAACAAATCGAAACGTATTGGGTGAAGCATGACATGCTTGAGAGAATTCTTGCTTTTGTGGATAAAGAGCTGAGAAAAGGCAGACAGGCATATATTATTTGTCCGCTCATTGAAGAATCAGACAAGCTTGATGTCCAAAATGCGCTTGATGTCCATAGCATGCTGACTGAAGCATACCGCGGTAAATGGTCAATCGGTTTAATGCATGGGAAACTGGCAAGTGATGAAAAAGATCAAGTCATGAGAGCCTTTACCGCAAATGAAGTGCAAATTCTTGTTTCAACCACAGTCGTTGAAGTCGGGGTCAACGTGCCGAATGCAACCATCATGGTTATTTATGATGCAGACCGCTTCGGATTGTCTCAGCTTCATCAGCTAAGAGGGCGGGTCGGCCGGGGAGAGCATCAATCATTTTGTATTTTAATGGCTGATCCAAAGTCAGAAACGGGAAAAGAGCGGATGCGGATCATGTCCGAAACAACCGATGGCTTTGAGCTGTCTGAAAAGGACTTAGAACTAAGAGGGCCCGGCGACTTCTTCGGTAAAAAACAAAGCGGGATGCCCGAATTTAAGGTAGCAGATATGGTTCACGACTATAGAGCGCTGGAAACGGCTAGAAAAGATGCGGCAGACCTTGTCCAATCGGACGCCTTTTGGACTGATCCCGAATACAAAGAACTCCGGCAAACGCTGATAGACAGCGGTGTGCTGGGAGGAGATAAATTAAGCTGATCAAACGCTGGAGGAATTTTCTTGTCTTTTTGAAACAAGGATTGATTTATCATCTATGAGATTATATACTACTATTAGTACCTAGTCATAAATGTACGGATGGTGTCTGCATATGAAACTAAATAAAAAAGAACGTCAAAAGCTCCTCCAGCAAACGATCAGCTCGACTCCATTCATTACTGATGAAGAATTGGCAAGTAAATTCGGTGTCAGCATACAAACGGTTCGTCTTGATCGTTTAGAGCTGTCGATCCCTGAATTACGCGAAAGAATTAAGCATGTGGCCGAAAAGACATTAGAGGATGAAGTAAAATCACTTCCACTGGATGAAGTGATTGGAGAAATGATTGATGTAGAACTTGATGACCAAGCCATTTCCATTTTAGAAGTGAGAAAAGAGCATGTATTCAGCCGAAACCAAATTGCCAGGGGACATCATCTCTTCGCCCAGGCAAATTCGCTGGCAGTTGCCGTCATTGACGATGAACTGGCTTTGACAGCAAAAGCGAATATCAGGTTTACAAGGCAGGTGAAACAAGGCGAAAGAGTCGTCTCTAAAGCCAAAGTAGCCTCACATGATAAAGAAAAAGGAAGAACCGTAGTTGAAGTAAACAGCTATGTTGGTGAGGAAGTTGTCTTCTCAGGTGACTTCGTCATGTATCGCTCAAAACAAAAGTAAAAGGTGGCACGTAATATGAGAATTGCAGTCGATGCAATGGGGGGAGATCATGCCCCTAAAGCCATTATTGACGGTGTGCAAAAAAGCTTAACAGCATTTTCAGATATCGAGATTACACTTGTCGGCGATGAAAACAAAATCAAACCATACATAACAAACAACGATCGCATCACGATTTTAGATGCAAAAGAAGTCATTGAACCGACGGATGAACCAGTGCGTGCAGTCAGACGTAAAAAGGATTCATCTATGGTGAAAATGGCGCAGGAAGTTTCCGAGGGACGAGCAGATGCCTGCATCTCAGCAGGAAATACCGGCGCCCTCATGACAGCTGGGCTGTTTATCGTAGGCAGAATTGACGGTATTGACAGACCAGCCCTTGCCCCAACTTTGCCAACACTGGATGGCAGCGGCTTCTTATTACTAGATGTTGGTGCCAACGTTGATGCAAAACCAGAGCATCTCGTGCAATATGCCATGATGGGATCCATCTACGCAGAGCGTGTCTTCCCAAAGAGCAATCCGCGTGTTGGACTGTTAAATGTAGGAACAGAAGATAAAAAAGGCAACGATTTAACGAAAAAAACCTTTGAATTATTAAAAGCATCAGACTTGAATTTCGTAGGAAATGTAGAGTCCCGTGACTTATTAGAAGGTGTTGCTGACGTTGTTGTCACAGATGGTTTCACAGGAAATATTGCGCTTAAAACAATTGAAGGCACAGCCCTTTCTGTCTTTAAAATGCTGAAAGAAACATTAACATCCAGTTTCACAGCAAAAATAGCAGCAGGCATGATGAAGCCGAAATTGATGCAGATGAAATCTAAAATGGATTACTCCGAATATGGCGGTGCCGCTTTATTTGGTTTAAAGGCACCTGTTATTAAAGCGCACGGCTCCTCTGATGAAAATGCCATTTTCCATGCAATTCGTCAGGCACGTGATATCGTCGAAAAAGACGTTTCAGCTATCATTCATCAAGAAGTCCAAAAAGAAACGACGAAAGAGTCTTAATGGAGGTAAAGCAGCATGACTAAAATTGCATTTTTATTCCCTGGCCAAGGCTCTCAAAAAATTGGCATGGGAAAAGATTTATTTGACCAAGAAGCAGTATCTAAAGCTGTATTTGAAGAAGCAGACAACACCCTCGGGTTTGATTTATCTTCTATGATTTTTGAAGGGGATGCAGAAGAACTGACGCTCACTTATAACGCGCAGCCAGCTCTTTTAACGACAAGTATCGCCATCTTAAAGAAATTTGAAGAGAGCGGAATTAAAGCAGATTATGCAGCAGGACACAGTCTTGGCGAATACACTGCCCTCGTTGCAGCAGGCGCACTTTCGTTTAAAGATGCTGTTTATGCAGTCAGAAAGCGCGGAGAATTAATGAATGAAGCTGTTCCAGCAGGAGAAGGCGCCATGGCAGCGATTCTCGGCTTAGACAAAGCGGCACTTGTCGAAGTGACAAAAGAAGTGACAGAAAGCGGTCACCTTGTAGAGCTCGCTAACTTAAACTGTCCTGGTCAAATCGTCATCTCTGGTACAGCAAAAGGGGTAGAACTTGCTTCAGAGAAAGCGAAAGAAAAAGGCGCAAAACGTGCAATTGCTCTTGAAGTGAGCGGACCTTTCCATTCTGCATTAATGAAACCAGCTGCTGAAAAATTTACAGATGTTTTGTCAAAGCTGGATATTGCGGATGCCAAAACTCCGGTCATCTCAAATGTAACAGCAGACATCGTGACATCTCGTGATGACATTGAGACAAAGCTCATTGAACAACTGTATTCTCCAGTTCGTTTTGAAGAAAGTGTGGAACGCCTCATTGATCTAGGCGTCACAACATTTATTGAAATTGGTCCTGGCAAAGTGCTTTCAGGTCTTGTGAAAAAAGTGAATCGCCGCCTGACGACGATTTCCGTTTCAGATCAAGAAACAATTGAAGCAGCCATTCAAACACTCAAGGGGGATTCTTGATGCTTACAAATAAAACAGCCGTTGTAACAGGAGCATCACGCGGGATTGGCCGTTCCATCGCGATCGATCTAGCGAAAAGTGGTGCAAATGTTGTCGTGAACTATTCTGGAAACGAAGCAAAAGCAAATGAAGTCGTAGATGAAATCAAAGCACTCGGCCAGCAGGCATTTGCAGTTAAAGCTGATGTCTCAAATGCTGAAGAAGTACAAGCTATGATGAAACAAGCGATTGATACCTTTGGTTCAATTGACATTCTTGTGAATAATGCAGGCATCACAAAGGACAACCTGCTCATGAGAATGAAAGAGAATGAATGGGATGATGTTATTAACATAAACTTAAAAGGTGTCTTTAACTGTACAAAAGCCGTGACACGTCAAATGATGAAGCAAAGAAGCGGAAGAATTATCAATTTGGCTTCAGTCGTTGGTGTGTGTGGAAACCCTGGACAAGCAAACTATGTTGCAGCAAAAGCTGGCGTCATCGGATTAACGAAAACAACAGCTAAAGAGCTGGCAACTCGTCACATTACAGTGAATGCAGTAGCACCAGGCTTTATTTCAACAGATATGACAGACAAGCTTGATGACAATGTACAGACGGAAATGCTTAAACAAATCCCGCTCGCACGCTTTGGTGCACCTGAAGATATTAGCAATGTTGTTGTCTTTTTAGCTTCAGAAGGAGCAGGTTATATTACAGGCCAAACCATCCAAGTAGATGGCGGAATGGTCATGTCCTAAGAAATATCAAAATTTCATTAGGTTTTCTCTAGTTTTTTAAAAACGAATCAACTATAATACTTTGAGGGGAGGTGAAAGGCAATGGCAGACGTATTAGAGCGTGTATCAAAAATTATTGTAGACCGCCTTGGCGTTGATGAGGCTGACGTGAAAATGGAAGCTTCATTTAAAGAAGATTTAGGCGCTGATTCCCTTGATGTAGTTGAGCTAGTTATGGAACTTGAAGATGAGTTCGATATGGAAATTTCTGACGAAGATGCTGAAAAAATTGCAACAGTCGGTGACGCTGTGAACTACATAAATAACCAGCAATAAGCGTAACAAAGTCCCGTCTACTTTCGACGGGACTTTGAAAATTTATGTTAGTTTCAACACATTCAGCTGATCAATTGTCAGCCTTTTTCAGATGCTGGGAGCAATGTTTCCCTGCATGTAGAAAGAGAGACTCCATATAATCAATATCCTTAAAGGCGATTACGCCTACCTGGAGGTTGCTATGCCAAAACAATATAAAGACAAACAGAAACAGAGCAAAAAACTAGAGCAATTTAGAGAATTCCAGCAGCGCATTTCTGTACACTTTAAAAATGAAAAGCTTCTATATCAAGCTTTTACCCATTCCTCTTATGTGAATGAACACCGGAAAAAGCCATACGAGGACAATGAAAGACTTGAATTTTTAGGAGATGCTGTTTTAGAATTGACCATCTCTCAATTCTTATTTGCAAAATATCCAGCGATGAGCGAGGGAGATTTAACGAAACTAAGAGCGGCGATCGTATGTGAACCGTCACTTGTATCACTAGCACATGAGCTATCCTTCGGAGACCTTGTTCTTTTAGGAAAAGGCGAAGAAATGACAGGCGGTAGAAAACGTCCAGCACTCTTAGCGGATGTATTCGAGGCGTTTATCGGCGCACTTTATTTAGATCAAGGACTGGAGCCAGTTGAACGGTTCCTAGAAGCGTACGTTTATCCGAAAATTAATGATGGAGCGTTCTCGCACGTCATGGACTTTAAAAGCCAACTGCAAGAATTTGTGCAGCGCGATGGAAAAGGTGTGCTTGAATACCGTATCCTGCATGAAAAAGGCCCTGCACATAACCGGGAATTTGAAGCAAATGTATCCCTTCGAGGTGAAGTGCTCGGAATCGGAAATGGACGCTCTAAAAAAGAAGCAGAACAGCACGCTGCACAGGAAGCACTTGCTAAATTGCAGAAACATCATATGAACCAATAAAATCCCCCTCGTTATTCAGGGGGATTTCACTCTGTTTTCCATCATCTTTTTACACTTCATATGGTAAGATGATAGTACTTTAAATACATAAGGAGGATCACTCTCATGTTCCTCAAACGTTTAGACGTGATAGGATTCAAATCATTTGCACAGCGAGTGACCGTGGACTTTGTCAAAGGGGTCACAGCTGTTGTTGGACCAAACGGAAGCGGCAAAAGCAATATTACCGATGCCATCCGCTGGGTACTTGGAGAACAATCAGCGAAAAGCCTCCGCGGAGGAAAAATGGAAGATATCATTTTTGCAGGCAGTGACTCAAGGAAAAGAGTCAATCTAGCAGAAGTGACTTTAACATTAGATAACGAAGACCACTTTTTACCGATCGATTTTCACGAAGTCAGTGTGACAAGAAGGGTTTATCGTTCAGGAGAAAGTGAATTTCTCATCAACAATCAATCTGTCCGCTTAAAGGATATTATTGATCTTTTCATGGATTCAGGTCTTGGAAAAGAAGCTTTTTCAATCATCAGTCAAGGAAAGGTAGAAGAAATTCTATCAAGTAAGGCAGAAGAGAGAAGAAGCATCTTTGAAGAAGCGGCTGGTGTTTTGAAATATAAAACAAGAAAGAAAAAAGCCGAGAATAAACTGTTTGAAACGCAGGACAACTTAAACCGAGTAGAAGATATTCTGCATGAACTAGAAGATCAAGTAGAACCATTAAGAATGCAAGCCTCTATTGCAAAAGACTATTTGCAAAAAAAGAAGAGCTTGAAAATGTCGAAATCGCCCTCACTGTCCATGACATCGAAGCACTTCATGAAAAATGGACAACACTTGGTGAAGCAGTCGAGCGCTTCAAACAAGATGAAATGAAGCAGTCTACAGATATCCAAGCAAAAGAAGCCAAAATTGAAGAATCGAGAGACCGCATTCAAGCGCTTGACGAATCAATTAATGACCTGCAAGAAGTTCTTCTTTTCACAAGTGAAGAGTTAGAAAAACTTGAAGGAAAAAAAGAAGTGCTAAAAGAACGGAAAAAAAATGCTGCCGCAAACCAAGGGCAGCTAGAAGAAACGCTCGTTCGCTTAACTGAAAAGCAGGCGCTGCTAACCGAAAAGATTGAGCAGCAGAAAATCACGCGGGACAGCCTGCAAAAAGAAGTGCAGCAGCTAAAAGATGAAGTGAACACAAAGCAGCATCAACTGTCGCTTCATAGCGAAGATGTGGAAGGTCAAATTGAACAGCTGAAAAGCGATTATTTTGATCTGCTCAATGAACAGGCTTCCATCCGTAATGAACGTAAATTACTAGAAGAACAGCAGCGCCAAGCGGCGATGCAGCTAGAGCGACTGACGCAAAATAACCAAAAACATATCGAAGAACGAGTGTCTGTCAAAGAAAAGAAAACAGAGGCTGAGCAGCAGCTTTCAGCACTGGAAGATGACATTCTGGCTCAAGTCAAGCGTTTTAGAGAAGCAGAACAAAAGCTTGAGCAAATGAAACGTCAATACGAGAAAAAAGAAACGGCTCTTTACCAAGCCTATCAATACGTACAGCAGGCAAAATCCAAAAAAGAGATGCTTGAATCCATGCAGGAAGACTTCTCAGGCTTTTTCCAAGGAGTGAAAGAGGTCTTAAAGGCAAAAGAACGGTTAGGCGGTATTCACGGTGCTATTGCAGAGCTGATTCAAACGAATCAGCAGTATGAGACAGCGATTGAAATTGCACTAGGTGCAGCCACGCAGCACGTCGTCACAGAAAATGAAGCAGCTGCGAGACAAGCGATTGGATACTTAAAGCAGCATTCCTTTGGACGTGCAACCTTCCTGCCAATGAACGTCATCAAAGAAAGAACCATTCAGCTCAGAGATGTCCAAACAGCAGAGCAGCACGCTGCATTTATCGGTGTAGCGAGTCACCTCGTTTCCTTTGACGAAAAGTATCAAAAGGTGATTCAGAATTTACTTGGAACTGTGCTGATCGTTAGAGACTTAAAAGGTGCCAATGAATTGGCAAAAATGCTTGGACATCGTTACCGTATCGTGACCCTTGATGGAGATGTCGTAAACCCCGGCGGTTCAATGACTGGTGGCGGCGTAAAGAAAAAGAACAACTCTCTTCTTTCAAGAAACCGGGAGATCGAAACGTTAACAAAGCAGCTCGTTGAAATGGAAGAGAAAACAACGATCCTTGAAAAAGAAACAAAAGAAACGAAGCAATTGATCGGAGCAAACGAAAGCCAATTAAACGAACTGCGCCAGCGCGGCGAAACGCTTCGCGAAAAGCAGCAAGAACTCAAAGGAAAGCTATACGAACTGCAAGTTGCAGAAAAAAATATCAATGCTCATCTTGAACTCTATGATCAAGAAAAAGAAGAATTGCAGCAGCGTTCTACTGAACTTGCGGATAAGGACAAAAAGCAGGTTACTCTTGAAGCCTCTATAGGTGAAAAATTGACGGCTCTTGATCAAGAGATCAATACATTAACAAAGCGTAAGCAGACGCAAAGCTCAACGAAAGAAACCATTTCTGCCGAATTAACAGAGCTGAAAATCTCGCTTGCCAAAAAAGATCAGTCCTTAGCCAATGAACAAGAAAAGCTTTCGAGCTTAATGGCTGAATTAGAAGAGGCTGAACAGACGCTGATGGAAACAAAAGAAGATCTGTCACTCTTAACAAGTGAAATGTCATCTAGTTCAAGCGGAGCCGAACAACTGGAAGAAGCGGCGAAAGAGAAGCTGGAAAACAAAAACAAAACAACCGCACTCATTTCAGAGCGGCGTAAGCAGCGTCTTGCTCTTTCTGAAACATTAGAATTCGCTGAACGTGAACTTAAAGAACAAAAGCGTTTGTACAAGCAGCTCACCACAAGCTTAAAAGATGAAGAGATTAAGCTAGGCCGTATGGAAGTCGAGCTTGATAACCTGATTGCTTATCTGAACGATGAATATGCTCTTTCGTTTGAAGGAGCAAAAGAGATGTATCAGTTGACGTTATCGCCAGATGAAGCGAGAAAACGAGTGAAGCTGATCAAACTAGCGATTGAAGAACTTGGAACAGTGAACTTAGGCAGCATTGACGAGTATGAACGTGTCAATGAACGCTATCTCTTCTTAACAGAACAGCGAAATGATCTGACAGAAGCGAAAAATACATTATTCCAAGTCATCGAAGAAATGGATCAAGAGATGACAAAGCGCTTCTCTGAGACATTCTCTCAAATTCGCGGGCACTTTGAATCTGTATTCCAAGCATTATTTGGCGGCGGAAGAGCCGATCTTAAGCTGACAGATCCAAATGATTTGCTCAACTCTGGCGTTGATATTGTCGCGCAGCCGCCAGGGAAAAAACTGCAAAACTTAAGCCTGCTTTCAGGCGGGGAGAGAGCCTTAACAGCGATCGCTTTACTATTCTCTATTTTAAAAGTGAGACCTGTTCCATTCTGCGTATTAGATGAAGTAGAAGCGGCGCTTGATGAAGCGAATGTTTTCCGTTTTGCGCAATATTTAAAGAAATACAGCCAGGAAACACAGTTCATTGTCATTACGCACCGCAAGGGAACAATGGAAGAAGCCGATGTGCTCTACGGTGTGACCATGCAGGAATCAGGTGTTTCTAAGCTTGTATCTGTCAAATTAGAAGAAACGAAAGAGCTTGTCCAGTAATTAAAGGAGGTTTTTGAACCAATGAGCTTTTTTAAGAAATTAAAAGAAAAATTTACGCAGCAAACCGATTCAGTATCAGAAAAGTTTAAAGATGGACTCGAAAAAACGAGAAACTCCTTCCAAGGAAAAGTAAATGAACTGATTTCTCGCTACCGCAAAGTCGATGAAGACTTTTTTGAAGAGCTGGAAGAGGTTCTAATCGGTGCTGATGTCGGTTTCACAACTGTGATGGAACTGATTGATGAGCTGAAAAAAGAAGTGAAATTAAGAAACATTCAAGACCCAAGTGAAGTACAAGCGGTGATTTCTGAAAAACTGGTTGACATCTACAATAGCGGAGAGGAACAAATTTCTGCGCTGAACATTGAAGACGGGCGTTTGAATATCATTTTGTTTGTAGGCGTCAACGGTGTTGGGAAAACAACGACTATCGGTAAGCTTGCAAACAAGCTGAAAAATGAAGGGAAATCCGTTATTTTAGCAGCAGGTGATACGTTCCGTGCCGGTGCGATCGAGCAGCTTGAAGTTTGGGGAGAGCGTTCAGGTGTTCCTGTCGTCAAACAAACAGCAGGCTCTGATCCAGCAGCGGTGATCTATGATGCCGTCCAATCAGCAAAAGCGAAAAATGCAGATGTCCTCATCTGCGATACAGCAGGAAGACTTCAAAACAAAGTCAACTTGATGAAAGAGCTGGAGAAAGTCAAGAGAGTCATTGAACGCGAGGTTCCAGATGCACCTCATGAAGTATTGCTCGCTCTTGATGCGACAACAGGTCAAAACGCCATGGCACAAGCCAAGGAATTTTCTAAAGCGACAAATGTGACAGGGATTGCTTTAACAAAGCTTGACGGTACTGCAAAAGGCGGAATTGTTCTTGCGATTCGAAATGAGCTGAACATTCCAGTAAAGCTTGTCGGTTTAGGTGAAAAGGTGGACGATTTGCAAGAGTTTGATGCAGAATCGTATGTGTATGGATTATTCTCAGACGTAATTGATCAACAAGACTAACAAAAAAATGCCGGCAAAACTGCTGGCATTTTTATTTATACGTAGCTTCATGAAGTGACAAGATAAAAACTTGACACACAGCAGAGAACCGTGTAAACTTAGTTGATGTAAAGGGAATGAACTTAACAAAGGGGAGAGAGCCCATGACGCTTGAAAAAACAACGAGAATGAATTACTTGTTTGACTTCTATCAATCGTTGTTGACCGCAAAGCAAAAGAGCTACATGTCGCTTTACTACCTAGACGATTTTTCCCTCGGTGAAATTGCGGATGAATATGAAGTATCAAGACAGGCTGTTTATGATAATATTAAACGGACTGAAGCGATGCTTGAACAATATGAAGAAAAGCTGCTCTTGTTTAAGAAATTTAAAGAGCGTAAAGAACTTCTCAAAAAAATGAGAGAGCTTGTAGCTGATTCTGCGCAAACGGAAGAAGCAGAAGCTTTAATTGAATCGCTTGAGAAATTAGATTAGGAGGCGGCACAGTATGGCATTTGAAGGATTAGCCGACCGACTGCAGCAGACGATTTCAAAAATCCGCGGCAAAGGAAAAGTGTCAGAGCAAGATGTAAAAGAAATGATGCGCGAGGTACGCCTTGCCCTTCTTGAAGCTGACGTCAATTTTAAAGTAGTCAAAGACTTTGTGAAAAAAGTAAGTGAGCGGGCAGTTGGACAAGAGGTCATGAAAAGCCTTACCCCTGGACAACAGGTCATTAAAGTTGTAAAAGAAGAACTCACTGAATTAATGGGCGGAGAAGAGAGTAAGATCGCTGTAGCGAAAAAATCTCCAACAGTCATTATGATGGTTGGTCTTCAAGGGGCAGGTAAAACAACCACAACTGGGAAGCTTGCCAATTTACTTCGCAAAAAACATAATCGCAAGCCGATGATGGTGGCTGCTGATATTTATAGACCAGCAGCGATCCAGCAGCTTCAAACGCTTGGGAAACAGCTTGATATGCCGGTGTTTTCATTAGGTGATCAAGTCAGCCCTGTCGAAATTGCCAAACAGGCAATTGAAAAAGCGAAAGAAGAACACCATGATTATGTCATTTTAGATACAGCAGGACGTCTTCATATCGATGAAGAATTAATGGATGAACTTCAAAAAGTAAAAGAAGTAGCGAATCCAGAAGAAATTTTCCTAGTTGTTGACTCTATGACTGGTCAAGATGCTGTCAATGTCGCAAAAAGCTTTAATGAACAGCTTGGTTTAACAGGTGTTGTTCTCACAAAACTAGACGGTGATACAAGAGGCGGTGCAGCCCTTTCTATTCGAGCTGTCACCAATACTCCGATTAAATTCGCTGCACTAGGAGAAAAGCTTGATGCAATTGAACCATTCCATCCGGAGCGGATGGCATCAAGAATTCTTGGCATGGGAGATGTGCTGACCCTTATCGAAAAAGCACAGGCAAACGTCGACCAAGATAAAGCGAAAGAGCTTGAGCAAAAAATGCGGACAATGAGCTTCACGCTCGATGATTTCCTCGAGCAGCTTGGCCAAGTTCGAAATATGGGTCCTCTTGATGAACTGATCCAAATGATGCCGGGAGCCGGTAAAATGAAAGGGCTCAAAAACGTCCAAGTGGACGAAAAGCAGCTCAATCACATCGAAGCGATCATTAAATCAATGACGACTCAGGAAAAAGAACAGCCAGAGGTCATCAATGCAAGCCGAAGAAAACGGATTGCAAAAGGAAGCGGAACATCTGTACAGGAAGTCAATCGCCTTTTAAAGCAATTTGATGAAATGAAAAAGATGATGAAGCAAATGACCAACATGTCCAAAGGAAAGAAAAAGGGCTTTAAATTACCATTTATGTAATTGGTTATACATGATAAAACCGTTGTTAAGAAAAAACACTTTACAAACCCTTTTATCATTGTTAATATACTATCTTGTTGAAATATTTTCGGAGGTGCTAGTAAAATGGCAGTAAAAATTCGTTTAAAACGTATGGGAGCAAAAAAATCTCCTTTCTATCGTATTGTTGTAGCAGATTCTCGTTCACCACGTGACGGTCGTTTCATCGAAACAGTTGGAACTTACAACCCAGTGGTATCACCAGCTGAGGTGAAAATCAACGAAGAATTAGCGCTTAAATGGCTTCAAAATGGTGCGAAACCATCTGATACAGTTCGCAACCTTTTCTCAAGCCAAGGAATTCTTGAAAAATTTCATAATGCGAAAAACAGCAAATAATGAATGAGCTGTCCTTGGAAGAATTGATTGTGTCCATCGTCGAGCCACTTGTTGATTTCCCTGAAGATATTCACGTATCTTCATTAGAAAAAGATGAGCAGGTGATTTACACACTGTCTGTCAATGCTGAAGATACCGGAAAAGTGATCGGAAAGCAGGGACGTACAGCAAAAGCGATACGAACAGTCATTTTTGCAGCAAGTGCAGAGTCTTCTAAGAAAGTTCAACTTGAGATTGCTGACTAAAAAGGGAGAGGGCTTAGGACCTCCCCTTTTTTTACACGTTTAAATCTATTTTTCGTTATACTGTAGAGGACAAATGCCTTCGGATAGGGGGACAAAAAGGAAGATGCAGATCATTCAACATGTCACCGTGATGCAAGTATTAACTGAAAGCAGTAAGGACAAACTGTTAACGACTTTTTTGGAGAAAAAAGAAAGACTAGAACGTGAATGCAATCAATTATATTTTCAACTAAAAAAACATGAAAAAGAACCACATCAGCAAGAAGCCATCCCTCAATTTCAAAAAGCGATCGATAAAAGGCAAGAGAAAATTAGGCAGATTGATTTTCAAGTAGAGCAGCTTCATATTTTGCCGCTTGGAAGTGAGATGAAAGAAACAGAAGTGGATGCACTGGTTGAAGTAAAAATAGGTGATAAATGGGATGACAAAATGCAAGATAATGTCATCGTCGTGAAAGACGGCACCATTGTGGAAATACGTCAGGGGTGATTGAGAACATGGAGCTAGAATGGTTGAATGTTGGAAAGATCGTCAATACACACGGAGTGCGCGGAGAAGTACGCGTCGTGTCAAAGACGGATTTCCCAGAAGAGCGTTACAAAAAGGGAAGCGTGCTCTATATTTTTAAACAGGGTCAAAAAGAGCCGCTGAAAGTGACTGTCGCATCACACCGCCAGCACAAACAGTTTGATTTGCTCACATTTGAAGAAATCAACTCATTAAATGAAGCAGAGCTTCTGAAAGAGTCAATCTTAAAGGTAGAAAAAGAACATCTTGGGTCATTAGACGAAGGAGAATTTTATTTTCACCAAATCATTGGCTGTGAAGTATACGATGAAGAGGACAAGCTGATCGGCCAAATCAAAGAAATCCTTACGCCAGGGGCAAATGATGTGTGGGTGGTTGGAAGAAAAGGCAAAAAAGATGCCCTCATTCCATATATTCCATCTGTCGTCAAAAACATTGATATCTCATCCAAAACTGTTCGCATTGAAATGATGGAAGGACTCATTGACGAATGAAAATCGACTTTTTAACCCTTTTTCCTGAAATGTTCGAAGGTGTGCTTCACTCATCGATCTTAAAAAAAGCACAGGAGAAAGAAGCTGTTTCATTTCATGTTGTCAATTTTAGAGAGTATTCGGATCATAAGCATAAAACAGTGGATGACTATCCGTATGGCGGCGGTGCTGGTATGGTACTGAAAGCACAGCCCGTATTTGATGCGGTAGAAGATTTAACGAAGAAAGCAAGCAAGAAGCCCCGAGTTATTCTTGTCTGTCCTCAAGGGGAAAGATATACACAAAAGAAGGCAGAAGAACTTGCAAAAGAAGAGCATCTTATGTTCATTTGCGGCCACTATGAAGGCTACGATGAGCGCATCAGGGAGCATCTTGTCACAGATGAGATCTCAATCGGAGATTTCGTCCTCACAGGCGGAGAGCTGCCAGCGATGATGATTGCAGACAGTGTGGTCAGGCTTTTGCCTCATGTGCTTGGAAAAGAAGCATCTCACATCGAAGATTCATTCAGTACAGGTCTGCTTGAGCACCCGCACTATACAAGGCCAGCGGATTATAAAGGACTAAAAGTGCCGGATGTGCTCCTCTCTGGAAATCATGCCAAAATAGAAGAGTGGCGGCGCAAAGAATCATTGAAGCGAACTTATACAAGACGGCCAGATTTGATCGATTCGTGCAAAACATTAACGGATGATGAAAAAAGATGGCTTTGGCAGCTTCATAATGACTAGATTGTATTGCACACGGCATAGAGGTATGGTATGATACTACTTGTGACTTGGACGGCTTGCTGATCCAAGTTTGAAAACGATGTTCCGCTGCAATGAAGAAAGAGGACATGAGCATCTGTTGGAAGGAGTTGAAAACGATGCAACATTTGATTGAAGAAATCACAAAAGAACAATTACGCACTGATCTTCCTGCGTTCCGTCCTGGTGACACTTTACGTGTACACGTTAAAGTTGTCGAGGGTACTCGTGAGCGTATCCAGATCTTTGAAGGTGTTGTAATTAAGCGTCGTGGTGGTGGAATCAGCGAAACTTTCACAGTTCGTAAGATCTCTTACGGTGTAGGCGTTGAGCGTACATTCCCTGTACACACACCAAAAATCGCTAAGATCGAAGTTGTACGTCACGGTAAGGTACGTCGTGCGAAACTTTACTACCTACGTGAACTTCGCGGTAAAGCGGCTCGTATCAAAGAAATCAGACGATAATGATATCAAAGGAAAGAGCTTGTTACCTGTAACAGGCTCTTTTTTTGTACAATGTATAAAGATAACAGGTAGAAGAGAGAAGGTGCACATATGACGATTCAATGGTTTCCAGGCCATATGGCAAAAGCAAGACGTGAAGTCACAGAAAAATTAAAGCTCATCGACATCGTATTTGAATTAACCGATGCAAGAATTCCGATGTCCTCTAGAAACCCAATGATCGAAGAAATCCTTCAAAATAAACCCAAAATCATGCTATTAAACAAAGCTGATAAAGCAGATCCTCGTATGACAAAGGAGTGGCAGGCGCATTTTGAGCAGCAAGGCGTTCGGTCACTGGCTATTAACTCTGTCGATGGACAAGGGTTAAATCAGATCATCACAACTTCAAAAGAAATTTTAAAAGAAAAGTTCGACCGCATGAAAGCGAAAGGCGTCAAACCACGTGCCATTCGAGCACTGATTATCGGGATTCCCAACGTCGGAAAATCGACCTTAATCAATCGTTTAGCGAAAAAGAACATTGCCAAAACAGGAGACCGTCCTGGTATTACGACATCACAGCAATGGGTAAAGGTAGGGAAAGAACTAGAGCTGCTCGATACCCCTGGAATCCTCTGGCCGAAGTTTGAAGATGAGCAAGTAGGACTCAGACTTGCGGTGACCGGAGCGATCAAAGATTCGATCATCAACTTACAGGATGTCGCTGTGTATGCACTTCGTTTTCTAGAAGAGAACTACCCAGAGCGATTAAAAAAACGCTATGACCTAGCGGAGATACCTGAAGATACGGTTGAGCTGTTTGATGCAATTGGCACTAAGCGCGGCTGTCTAATGAGCGGGGGATTCATAAACTATGACAAAACCACCGAAATCATTATTCGGGATATTCGAACAGAAAAATTTGGTCCCCTCACTTTTGAGAAGCCTGAAAGCTAAAAGACACGCAGCTCATGCGGGTCTTTATTTTTTGCGAAAAACTGCCGATATAAAGAAGGAGGCTGCGAAAAAGCCTATGTACACGGTGAAACAAATAAAAGAACTAATAGAAAAGCATGCAGGCGATGAGTCATACATTCGTGAGCTTGTGAAAGATGATACGAGAAAAAGTGTCCAAAAACTCATAGAAAAGTGGCACAAAGAGAGAGAAAAGCAGCAAGCACTTCGCGTGGCATGGGATGACATGCTGCAATTTGAAAACAAAGCAAAGGCGCAGGGATACACATGTATTGCTGGAATAGATGAAGCAGGAAGAGGACCGCTCGCCGGCCCAGTTGTGGCAGCAGCCGTCATATTAAAGGAAGATACAGTCCTGCTCGGTTTAAACGACTCAAAGCAATTATCTGAGAAAAAAAGATTGGCTTATTATGATTTAATTCAAAAAGAAGCACTTGATATCGGAATCGGCATTGTTGATGCGGCTACGATTGACGAAATCAATATTTACGAAGCATCAAGACTGGCGATGGTGAGAGCTGTGGAACAGTTAACTCATACACCAGATTATCTACTCATAGATGCCATGACACTCCCGCTTTCAACTCACCAAGAGAATATCATCAAAGGAGATGCAAAAAGTGCATCCATTGCAGCAGGTGCATGTATTGCGAAGGTGACAAGGGATCAGATGATGGAAGAGTATGGGCGTAAGTATCCTGAGTATCAATTTGAAAAACATAAAGGGTACGGAACGAAAGAGCACTTGGCTGCGATAAAAACACATGGTGCGGCCCCAATCCACCGATTATCGTTTGCGCCAGTGAAATCTGTTATATCATAAATTTTAATCTAAGGAGGCTGCCTGTGATGACAAGAGTTGAGGATATACATACAGCACTGAATAGCCGGCTGAATACGGCTGAATCTGTTCCATTAAACACCGAAGGGAAGGAAAATGTTCATCGGCTGATTCTCGGTAAAGTACTAAAAATGCTTGGAGATGATACAGCCCTTGTTCAAATAGGCTCAACGAAAATAAAAGCGCAGCTGGCGGCCCAGCTTAAAGCAGATGCATTTTATTGGTTCCAATTTGAACAAGAGGGCGGAGGCAGCCTCAATAAACTAAGACCCGTTCAGCAATTTGATCAAGATCCTAAGACGTTAAAGGATGCAGCAGCTAAACTATTAGAAGGACTTTCACTGAAAAATGGGCTTGAAAACATGCTGACAGCTACAGCTTTTTTAAAGGAAAAGTCCGTCATTAACGAAGGGGAGTTAAAAACGGCAGTGAAATGGATCGAACAGCTTCAAGGAGCTGATGTGAAGAAAGGGCTCCAAGCACTCCTCTTTGCTTTAAAGAAAGATTTACCGATCCAGCAAGGGGTACTTCAATCTATTTTAGCCGTGAAATCATCCTCTGCTCTTCATCAGGATATAAAAGCGCTGCTAAATCAATTAACACAGCTTCCGAAGCACACAGATGCTACACAGACCCTTACACAGGCCGTTCGGTCAGTTGTAGATGCAGAGACAGCCGTCCATGCAGAAAAGCTCTTATCAGTCCTTGTAGCAGCGAGAGAAGGCGAGGCGAAGCAAGGCGGTAGTTTACCAGTAACGACTCAGCTCAATCCGTCTAAGCAAAAAGAAAATAGCCATGCCCCGATCGTTCAAGAGCGTCAGCCATCCCAAGTTCTTCAGACAAACGTGCAGCAGCAGTCAATAAGTCCAAAAGAGCTGCAAATCCCGCTTCAGCAAATTGAGCGGATACTGGCCAGCTTGATGAAACAAGGTGCAGACGGGCAGCAAGAACCCAACTTAAAACAGCTCACAGCATTGCTGCACGGACTCCAGCAGGTAGGATCTCAGCCTGACGCAAAAGCAGCTGTACTGCAAAAAGAGTTCCCATTCCTTTCGAAACCGGAGGCGAAAGCATTGGCTCAGGCGGTGCAGCAGACTGAACCAACATTAAGCAATAAAACTGATGTGCTCGATTTACTAATGACGATGAAAAAGGCAATCGGTGTGCGTGATGAAATTGGTATGCTGAAACTGCTTGAAAAAGGCAGCCAGGATGTCAAAAGTCAGGAGCTGCACCAATTAAAGCTTACCTTAAATGATGTGAGACAGGCTGATTTACCAGAGCACGTTAAAAAAGAAGTGGATCAATTATTTCATAGATTGAATGGACAGTTATTTGTGCAGCAGGAGAACCAAACCGTCAGTCAAATGATGGTTTCCTATCCTCTTTTCTCAAAACATAGTGTTCAAGATTTAACCTTTATACTAAAGGGACATAAGAAAAAAGATGGTTCTATTGATATTTCTCAGTGCCGCCTGATGTTTTATTTAAACATGGAAAACCTTGAAGAAACCTTAATAGACTGTACGATTCAGCAAAAGGTCATGTCCATTACTGTCGAGACAGCTCATGAACTGCAAGGAACCATTAATCCGATGATTCCGGCTGTACGGGAGAATTTAAATGCTCTAGGATACAGTTTAACGGGAATTACAGCAAAAAAGAGACAAGAGCCAGTAGATCCGTCTCAATTTCTAGATGAACACTTTCATAAAATCAGCGAGAAAGGGCTGGACTTACGAGTATGAAGGATTCAAAACCGCTTAGAAGAGCGGTCGCTCTGCATTACGATGAAGAAAAACAAAAGGCGCCAAAAGTCGTTGCAACAGGCAGCGGCTATGTGGCAGATCATATTATTGAAGAAGCAAAAAAGTCGGGAGTCCCTATCCAGGAAGACCGTAATTTAGTCGAACTCATGCGCCACTTAACGTTAGATGAGGAGATCCCTGAAGCGTTATACGATACTGTAGCAGAAATTTTTTCGTTTATCTACAGGTTAGATCAAAAAATGAAAAAATAAGGTAAAATAAGTGATTTGACTGAAAAATTTATATTTTTAATAAAATAAAAGTTTGAATGTTTAGAAGGATTTTACGATTTTATATAGAACCCTAGACATTCTCTTTTTTATTCTTTAAAATGAAAGCGCAGTCTATTTTATAATTTTTGTTTCTACATATGTTGGGAGGATGGGAAATGAATATCCATGAGTACCAAGGAAAAGAAATCCTAAGAAAATATGGGGTTTCAGTTCCAAATGGTAAAGTAGCATTTACACCTGATGAAGCAGTGAAAGCATCAGAAGAGCTAGGGAGCTCTGTATATGTCGTAAAAGCACAGATTCATGCAGGCGGCCGTGGTAAAGCAGGCGGGGTAAAAATTGCAAAAACGAAAGATGAAGTGAAAGGGTTTGCAGAGGAATTGCTCGGCAAGACACTTGTCACACATCAAACAGGGCCTGAAGGGCGCGAAATAAAACGCTTACTTATTGAAGAAGGCTGCGATATTCAAAAGGAATACTATGTTGGACTAGTTTTGGACAGAGCGACATCAAGAATTGTATTGATGGCATCTGAAGAAGGCGGTACTGAAATTGAAGAAGTAGCAGAAAAAACGCCAGAAAAAATCGTGAAAGTTGTTATCGATCCAGCGATTGGCCTGCAAGGCTATCAGGCGAGAGAAGTAGCATTTAAAATTAATATTCCAACAAAATTAGTTGGCCAAGCTGTTAAGTTTATGACAAGCCTTTACAATGCGTTTGTTGAAAAAGATTGTTCAATTGCTGAGATTAATCCACTGGTTGTAACAGGCGATGGAAAAGTCATGGCACTTGATGCAAAATTAAACTTTGATAGCAATGCCTTATATAGACAAAAAGATATATTAGAATACCGTGACCTTGATGAAGAGGATCCAAAAGAAATTGAAGCATCTAAATATGACTTAAGCTACATTTCTCTAGATGGAAATATTGGCTGTATGGTCAATGGAGCAGGTCTTGCGATGTCTACAATGGATATCATCAAGCACTACGGCGGGGACCCTGCAAACTTCCTAGATGTTGGCGGCGGTGCAACAGCTGAAAAAGTAACGGAAGCATTTAAAATCATCTTATCTGATCAAAATGTAAAAGGGATTTTCGTGAACATTTTTGGCGGCATCATGAAATGTGATGTCATTGCAGAAGGTGTTGTTGAAGCGACGAAACAAGTCGGCTTAACATTACCACTTGTTGTACGTCTGGAAGGAACAAACGTTGAATTAGGGAAGAAAATCCTGAGTGATTCAGGCTTAAATATCACTTCTGCTGAGTCTATGGCTGACGGGGCAGAAAAGATTGTATCTTTAGTCAAGTAGAGCAGAAAGGCAGGGAACCTAAATGAGTGTATTTATTAATAAAAATACGAGAGTAATTGTTCAGGGGATTACCGGTTCAACCGCATTGTTCCATACAAAACAAATGATTGAGTACGGAACAAATATTGTTGGCGGTGTCACACCTGGAAAAGGTGGAACTGAAGTAGAAGGAGTTCCTGTATTTAATACTGTATCTGAAGCAGTTCAGACAACTGGAGCGAACGCTTCTGTTATCTATGTACCAGCACCATTTGCGGCAGATGCCATTTTAGAGGCTGTTGACGCAGAAGTCGATCTCGTCATTTGTATCACAGAACATATTCCAGTTCTGGACATGGTCAAAGTGAAGCGTTACATGGAAGGTAAGAAAACAAGACTTGTTGGACCAAACTGCCCAGGTGTCATCACACCTGAAGAATGTAAAATTGGTATCATGCCTGGCTACATTCATAAAAAAGGTCATGTGGGTGTTGTTTCTCGTTCTGGAACGCTTACATATGAAGCGGTACATCAGCTTTCAGAAGCTGGCGTTGGTCAATCGACAGCTGTAGGCATCGGGGGGGACCCGGTAAATGGGACAAACTTTATTGATGTGTTAAAAGCATTCAATGAAGATCCTGAAACGCATGCTGTGATTATGATCGGTGAAATCGGTGGTACGGCTGAAGAAGAAGCAGCTGAATGGGTAAAAGCAAATATGACTAAACCAGTCGTAGGCTTTATTGGCGGTAAAACGGCGCCTCCAGGAAAACGTATGGGACATGCTGGTGCCATTATTTCTGGTGGTAAAGGAACAGCTGATGAAAAAGTAAAAACAATGCGTGAATGTGGAATTGAAGTGGCAGAAACACCATCTGTCATGGGAGAAACGTTGATTAAAGTATTAAAAGAGAAGAATCTCTTCGAAGCTTGTAAAACGCATTAATGACACAAGAAGACTTGTTCTTTGACAAGTCTTCTTCTTTCTATCTTAAACTGGAGGAATGGTATGTACAACGTGTCCGAAAGAATGATTTTTCACCGCTTAAAAGGCCTCATCTCACCCTCATTACTTACAAAATGGTGGAAAGTCGATCCTGAGCTATATATAAATGAAGAAACACATCATTTTAAACAGGATCGAGCATTACAAACGATCGACTTTACCCGCTTAAAACAAGCTGAAGAAAATGAATTCCCCATTTTTCAACACATCGTTCAAGCCTATTTAAAGCAAAACATTCACATGATTCCCATCACATCACCCTTATATCCAAGCACTCTAAAAAATATTTATGATCCTCCCCCTGTGTTATTCCTAAAAGGAAACGTATCATATTTAAATGAAGAAAAAAGTTTAGGTGTAGTCGGCACGCGACTTCCATCATCTTATGGAGAAGCATGTGTGAAAAAAATTGTTGGTGAGCTTGTCAAAGAAGAGTGGATGATTGTTAGTGGGCTAGCTAAAGGAATCGATGGACTGGCACATAAAGAGTGCATCAGGAAAAAAGGGAAAACGATTGGCATTATAGCCGGTGGCTTTCAGCATTTATACCCAAAAGAGCATGCGCAAATGGCTCAATACATGGGCGAGCATCATTTGCTTTTGTCAGAGCATCCGCCTTATGTCAAACCAGAAAAGTGGCATTTTCCAATGAGAAATCGTTTAATTAGTGCGTTGACGAGAGGAACCATTGTCATTCAGTGCAAAGAAAAGAGCGGTTCTCTTATTACAGCCTATCAAGCACTTGAGCAAGGAAAAGAAGTATTTGCGGTTGCCGGTTCCATCTTTGATCCTAATTCCACAGGACCGGCAAGACTCATTCAGCAGGGAGCAAAGCTTGTTCATTCTACAAAGGATATTTTAGAGGAATTCTCCTTCCGCAGCGTTCAATATACTGAACTCTCATAAAAATATCGTTTGACAAAAGACATCGGAATATTTAATAATAGTGAGGATTTAAGTTTACACTTTGTTTTTCGTGTTTATAATGATGTTCATCATAAAGAATTTTTAACGATTGCCTGTTAGATAGGTGCAATTAACATAAATATGAATTGTGAAATGTATAAAGAGAGAACACCTCTTAAGGGGGATTTTGAGTATGGCTGATTATTTAGTCATCGTTGAGTCGCCAGCAAAGGCGAAAACGATTGAGCGTTATTTAGGAAAAAAGTATAAAGTAAAGGCTTCAATGGGACACGTCAGGGATTTACCGAAAAGTCAGCTCGGTGTTGACACTGAGCATGACTTCGAACCGAGATATATTACGATTCGCGGGAAAGGCCCAGTTTTAAAGGAATTAAAAACAGCGGCGAAAAAAGCAAAGAAAGTCTTTCTCGCGGCTGACCCCGATAGAGAGGGAGAAGCGATTGCTTGGCATTTAGCACATAGCCTTGACCTTGACCTCTCTTCTGACTGCCGTGTTGTTTTTAACGAGATTACAAAAGATGCGATTAAAGATTCCTTTAAGCATCCTCGTATGATCGATATGGACTTAGTTGATGCACAGCAGGCAAGACGAATTTTAGATCGTCTCGTTGGGTATAAAATCAGTCCGATTTTATGGAAGAAAGTGAAAAAGGGCTTAAGTGCTGGCCGTGTTCAATCAGTTGCACTCCGACTCATTATTGATCGCGAGAATGAAATTAATGAATTTAAACCAGAAGAATACTGGACAATTGACGGTACATTCCTCAAAGGAAAAGAAAGCTTCGAAGCAAGTTTCTTTGGTCTCAATGGCAAAAAACATCCATTGAAAACAAAAGAAGATGTAAAAGAAATCCTTTCGAAATTAAAAGGAAACAAATTCTCTGTAGAGAAAGTAACGAAAAAAGAACGTAAACGTAATCCAGCTGTTCCGTTTACGACTTCTACTTTACAGCAAGAGGCTGCAAGAAAATTAAACTTCCGTGCAAAAAAGACGATGATGATTGCACAGCAATTATATGAAGGAATTGATCTTGGTAAAGAAGGTACAGTCGGTCTCATCACTTATATGAGAACGGACTCAACACGTATTTCAAATACGGCGATTGAAGAAGTATCTGCTTTCATTGATCAGACGTACGGCAAGAATTTCTTAAATACAACAAAACGAACGGCTAAAAAGAATGAAAACGCACAAGATGCTCACGAAGCCATCCGTCCGACTTCTACGTTAAGAAAACCGGCAGATGTCAAGCATGTGCTAAGCCGTGATCAGCTTCGCCTGTACAAATTGATTTGGGAACGATTCGTGGCAAGCCAAATGGCGCCGGCTGTTCTTGATACAATGAGTGTGGATCTTGATCATAATGGTCTTACTTTCCGTGCGAATGGAAGTAAAGTGAAATTCCCTGGGTTTATGAAGGTTTATGTAGAAGGGAAGGACGACCAGCTCGAGGAAAAGGACAAAATGCTTCCTGATCTGAAAGAAGGGGATACAGTCCTTTCAAAAGATATCGAACCTGAACAGCATTTCACACAGCCGCCTCCACGCTACACAGAGGCAAGATTGGTCAAAACACTTGAAGAGCTCGGTATAGGCCGTCCATCTACGTATGCACCAACATTAGATACGATTCAAAAGCGCGGTTATGTCGCGCTTGATAATAAACGATTTACTCCGACAGAGCTTGGAGAGATTGTACTCAACTTAATCATCGAATTCTTTCCTGAAATCATTAACGTTGAATTTACAGCGAAAATGGAAAAGGAACTTGATAGTGTTGAAGAAGGTACGATCGAATGGGTTCGTATTATCGACAGCTTCTATCAAGACTTTGCAAAACGGGTAGAAAAAGCTGAAGCAGAGATGCAAGAAGTTGAGATTGAGCCGGAATACGCAGGTGTTGATTGTGAAGAGTGCGGACATCCGATGGTGTACAAAATGGGTAGATACGGCAAGTTCATGGCGTGCTCTAACTTTCCTGACTGCCGTAACACAAAACCAATTGTCAAAGATATCGGTGTCAAATGCCCGTCATGTCATGAAGGAAACATCGTTGAACGAAAATCGAAGAAACGCCGCATTTTTTACGGCTGTGATCGTTTTCCAGAGTGTGAATTCGTTTCTTGGGACAAACCAATTGAAAGAAAGTGTCCAAAATGCGAAAATATGCTTGTAGAGAAAAAGCTAAAAAAAGGCGTTCAAGTTCAATGTGTGAACTGTGATTATAAAGAGGAACAACAAAAATAGCGGTGAGCAACCTTGTTCACCTGCTTTTTTATGTCATCAAACAGAACTTACGAAATAGGAGAGTTGTCCAATGAGTCAATTTGTAAATGTGATCGGAGCCGGTTTAGCTGGAAGTGAAGCTGCATGGCAAATCGCTAAACGAGGAATTAAAGTCAATTTATACGAAATGAGACCTGTGAAACAAACGCCGGCTCACCACACAGATAAATTTGCGGAGCTTGTATGCAGCAACTCACTGCGTGCGAACGCTTTGACGAATGCAGTAGGTGTATTAAAGGAAGAAATGCGTCATTTAGATTCAGCCATTATCGCAGCAGCAGATGAAAGCTCAGTTCCTGCAGGCGGCGCGCTTGCAGTAGACCGTCATGAATTTGCAGCAAACGTGACAGATCGCGTGAAAAATCATCCGAATGTTACGGTCTTTCAAGAAGAAGTGCAAAGCATTCCAGAAGGTCCGACAATTATCGCGACTGGCCCGCTGACATCAGAAGCACTTTCAAAAGAATTAAAATCGTTAACAGGAGAAGAATATCTCTATTTCTACGATGCAGCGGCACCTATTCTAGAGAAAGATAGCATTGATATGGATAAGGTGTACTTGAAATCACGCTATGACAAAGGAGAAGCCGCTTATTTAAACTGTCCAATGACAGAAGAAGAATTCGATCGTTTTTATGAGGCGCTCATTTCTGCTGAAACTGTGCCATTAAAAGAATTTGAAAAAGAAATCTTCTTTGAAGGCTGTATGCCAATTGAAGTCATGGCGAAAAGAGGAAAGAAAACGATGCTGTTTGGCCCGATGAAGCCAGTAGGACTGGAAGATCCGAAAACAGGAAAAAGACCTTACGCTGTTGTTCAATTAAGACAGGATGATGCAGCAGGTACTTTATATAACATCGTTGGCTTCCAGACACATCTAAAGTGGGGCGATCAAAAGGAAGTATTCCGTTTGATTCCAGGCCTTGAAGAAGCAGAGATTGTTCGTTACGGGGTAATGCACCGTAATACATTTATTAACTCGCCAAGCCTTTTAAGACCGACTTATCAGTTTAAAAATAGAGATGATCTATTCTTTGCCGGACAAATGACAGGCGTTGAAGGGTATGTCGAGTCTGCAGCTTCCGGACTTGTGGCTGGCATTAACGCCGCTCGTTTTGTTAAAGGGGAAGAGCTTGTGACACTTCCTGAGGAAACGGCGATTGGCAGTATGGCTCACTACATCACGTCGACAAACAAGAAAAGCTTCCAGCCGATGAATGCGAATTTTGGTTTGCTGAAAGATCTAGGTGTTCGAATTAAAAACAAACAAGAACGTTATGCAGAGTACGCTAAGCGCGCAATCGAAACTATTCAAACTATTTCGAAATCTCTGTAGTAAAACATTGCGCGGAAAGCAAGATATGTGATACCATTTAAAAGCCTTAAAGAGGTGTAAAAATGACGAATAAACAGCGTCTTGTCCACTTATTCATTGAATATCTGCAAATTGAAAAAAACTATTCAGCTTTAACGATCTCAGGATATACAGAAGCCATTGAAGAGTTTGTCAGATTTATGAACATTCAAGGAATAGACGGTTTTGAAGAGGTATCCTATCAAGATACGAGAATTTATTTAACAGAAGCTTATGAAAAAGGCCTGACAAGAAGAACGATTAGTAAGAAAGTCTCTGCGCTTCGCAGCTTTTATAAATTTTTATTAAGAGAACAGCTTGTGAAAGAAAATCCTTTTTTACTCGTTAGCTTACCAAAACAGGATAAGCGGATTCCTTCATTTTTGTATGAGGAGGAACTAAAAGAGCTTTTTACAGTTTCTGATGTCAGCACACCGCTTGGGCAAAGAAATCAAGCCATTTTAGAACTTCTTTATGCAACAGGTATGAGGGTCAGTGAGTTATGTTCATTAAAAGAATCTGATCTTGATTTATCGATGGATACAGTGCTTGTTCATGGGAAAGGCAGCAAGCAGCGGTATGTTCCTTTCGGGTCATATGCTCATGAAGCGCTCATTACTTATTTAGAGGATGGAAGGCAGAAGCTGAAATCTAAGGGGAAAGACCGCGCTGATGCACATGTGTTTTTGAATCAGCGCGGGGCGCCTCTTACAGACCGAGGTGTTCGATTCATTCTCACTGAATTAATGAAAAAGGCGTCAGGTACATTACATATCCATCCTCACATGTTAAGGCACACCTTTGCCACGCATCTCTTAAACGAGGGGGCGGATTTGAGAAGTGTTCAAGAGCTTCTCGGTCATTCAAATTTATCATCTACACAGGTGTACACGCATGTATCAAAAGATTCTTTAAGAAACACGTACATGTCTCATCACCCAAGGGCTTTTAAACGATCCTAAAAGGAGGTTTTTTCATGTCATCATTTCATGCAACAACCATCTTTGCCGTTCAACATAAAGGAAAAAGTGCAATGGCTGGCGACGGTCAAGTTACTTTCGGGCAGGCTGTCGTGATGAAACACACAGCAAAAAAAGTGCGCCGTCTTTTCGGAGGCAAGGTGCTTGCAGGTTTTGCAGGTTCAGTAGCAGATGCGTTTACACTCTTTGAAAAGTTTGAAACAAAGCTTGAAGAATATGGTGGCAACTTAAAGCGGGCAGCCGTAGAACTAGCGAAGGAATGGCGAAGTGACAAGATGCTAAGGCAGCTTGAGGCCATGCTCATCGTCATGAACAAAGAGAGCATCCTGCTCGTCTCTGGAACTGGAGAGGTCATTGAACCAGATGATGGGATTTTGGCCATTGGCTCAGGCGGCAACTATGCCCTTAGCGCCGGGAGAGCACTCAAAACCCATGCAGGCGATCATCTCTCAGCGAGAGAAATTGCAAAGGCCGCTCTTGAAACGGCCGGAGAAATCTGTGTCTACACGAACGATCAAATCACTTTAGAAGAGCTTGAATAGAAAGGACATGAGACGTATGGAGAAAAAGCCGTTCACCCCAAGAGAGATAGTTGAAAAGCTCGATCAATACATCATTGGTCAGCTTGATGCGAAAAAAGCAGTGGCGGTGGCTTTAAGAAACCGTTACAGAAGAAGTCTTTTACATGATAAGCTAAAGGATGAAGTCGTTCCTAAAAATATTTTAATGATCGGCCCTACAGGTGTGGGGAAAACAGAAATTGCCCGAAGAATTGCTCGAATTTCTGGTGCGCCTTTTATTAAAGTGGAAGCGACGAAATTTACTGAAGTGGGTTATGTTGGCCGTGACGTAGAGTCAATGGTGAGAGATTTAGTTGAAACAGCGATTAGACTCGTCAAAGAAGAAAAAATGAAAGATGTTCAAGATGAAGCAGAAAAACAAGCAAATAAACGTCTTGTTCATTTACTTGTTCCTGGTAAGAAAAAAAGCCAGTCTGTAAAAAATCCTTTTGAGATGCTGTTTGGCGGTTCAGATGAAGATGACCGTGATCGAGATCATTCAAATGAAGAAGTGGAACTCGAATCGACAAGAAAGCGAATTGCTCATCAGCTGGCGATGGGAGAACTTGAAGATCATTACGTCACGATCGAAGTAGAAGAACAGCAGCCTTCCATGTTTGATATGCTTCAAGGCTCGGGTATGGAGCAAATGGGTATGAACATGCAGGATGCACTCGGCAATCTCATGCCTAAAAAGAAAAAACGCAGAAAGCTGACTGTCAGAGAAGCAAGAAAGGCGTTAACGGCTGAGGAAGCTTCAAAACTGATTGATATGGATGAAGTCAGTCAGGAAGCAGTCTACAAAGCAGAGCAGCAAGGAATTATTTTTATCGATGAAATCGACAAAATCGCCAAAAGCGGCGGTGCATCATCTGCAGATGTTTCTCGTGAAGGGGTTCAGCGTGATATTTTACCGATTGTAGAAGGTTCAACTGTGATGACGAAATATGGTGCCGTTAAAACTGATCATGTGCTTTTTGTTGCAGCAGGTGCATTTCATATGGCAAAGCCATCAGATTTGATTCCCGAGCTTCAGGGGCGCTTCCCAATTCGTGTAGAATTAGATAAATTAAGTATAGAAGACTTTGTGAAAATCTTAACGGAACCAGATAATGCATTATTAAAGCAATATAAAGCTTTACTTGAAACAGAAGGTATATCTCTTGAATTTTCTGACGATGCTATTCATAAGATTGCCGAAGTGGCTTATCATGTCAATCAGGAGACAGATAACATCGGTGCAAGAAGGCTTCATACTATACTTGAGAAGCTGCTTGAAGAGCTTTCATTTGAGGCGCCTGATATTACGATGGAGAAAGTGACCATTACCCCTCAGTATGTCGAAGAGAAGCTAGGAAAGATTGCAAATAACAAAGATTTAAGTCAATTTATACTTTAACAAATGAATAAAGTAATCTAGGAGGATCATTATTATGGCGTTACTACAAAAAACAAGGATTATTAACTCAATGCTGCAAGATGCAGCGGGGAAACCAGTTAATTTCAAAGAAATGGCAGAAACACTGAGAGATGTCATTGATTCAAACATTTTCGTATTAAGCAGAAGGGGAAAGCTTCTTGGTTACTCCATTAATCAACAGATTGAAAATGCACGTATGAAAAAAATGCTTGAAGATCGTCAGTTCCCTGAAGAATATACAAAGAGTCTATTCAATGTCCCAGAAACGTCTTCAAACCTTGATATTAACAGTGAATATACAGCTTTCCCGATTGAGAACCGTGACTTATTCCAATCAGGTTTAACAACAATTGTTCCAATTATCGGCGGAGGAGATCGTTTAGGTACGTTAATCCTGTCCCGCTTACAAGATACATTCACAGATGATGATTTAATTCTTGCTGAATACGGGGCAACAGTTGTTGGAATGGAGATTCTTCGCGAGAAAGCAGAGGAAATCGAAGAAGAAGCAAGAAGTAAAGCGGTTGTCCAAATGGCGATTAGCTCTCTATCATACAGTGAGCTTGAAGCGATTGAGCACATTTTTGAAGAGCTTGATGGAAACGAAGGTCTTCTTGTCGCAAGTAAAATTGCAGACCGTGTAGGGATCACACGTTCAGTGATCGTAAACGCATTACGTAAGTTAGAAAGTGCAGGCGTAATCGAATCTCGTTCTCTTGGAATGAAGGGAACGTACATCAAAGTGTTAAACAACAAATTTTTAATTGAACTCGAAAATTTAAAATCTCATTAATCAAAAACCCTTTTTAGCCGAAATAAATGCTGAAAAGGGTTTTTTTATGTGAAAAAATGAGGATTTGTCCGAAAAATGTCACTCTTTTTTCCAAGAAACCCCTTACAAATCTGTAGTGCTTTGAATCTAGGCCTTTATACCTATTCGTAAAATAGATATATATTACGAGTTTTTTTTACATATACATCATAGACTTTAATCCTATTATTTCTTACAATGAACATATGGTTTTACAAATCTCGACATGATTAAATGGAATGAAATACATATGATTGGAGGTATATGGTTTTGGATATATTTTCTGGAACGATAAGCAACCTTGAGAATGCCTTGGGCAGAGCGAATGTTAAGCAAAAAGTCATAAGCAATAATATCGCGAATATAGACACACCGAACTACAAGTCGAAAAACGTCGCATTCCATGACATGCTAAATGACGCATCGAACAAATTAGATGCTAAAAAAACATACCAAGGTCACATTGATTTTTCGAAAACAGGGTCTAATTATTCAGTTGTTTCTAGCAACCGTACTTCATATCAAGAAAACGGAAATAATGTCGATATTGATCAAGAGATGAGTGAACTCGCTAAAAACCAAATTCAGTATAATGCTTTGGTGGAAAGAATGAGCGGGAAATTTAATTCTCTTAAAACAGTTTTGACAGGAGGTAAGTGATGTCGATTTTTTCAGGAGTGAACGCTTCGGCCTCAGCATTAACGGCACAGAGGCTCAGAATGGACGTTGTATCCTCAAACCTTGCAAATATGGATACAACAAGAGCTAAACAGGTTGATGGCAACTGGGAGCCTTATAGACGTAAACTTGTCACATTACAGCCGTCAGGTGAATCATTTTCATCTATATTGAACTCAAGTATGAATTCGAGCGGCAAATTAGGAAACGGCGTCAAAGTAACAAAGATTACAGAAGACGAAACTCCATTCAACCTTCAATATGATCCTACAAATCCCGATGCCAATGAAAATGGATATGTTCAAACACCAAATGTCGATCCATTAAAAGAAATGGTCGACCTCATCAGCAGCTCAAGATCATATGAAGCAAACGTGACTGCTCTAAATGCGAACAAAAGCATGCTGATGAAAGCTTTAGAAATAGGAAAGTAAGGTGAAAAGAATTGGTTAATGCAATATCTCCTTTCCAGCTTCAAACCGCTCAGCAAGCAAGTGAATTGACGAATGCATCGTCCTTGCAGGCGGCTGCACCTAAAAGTCAAACGAATTTCTCTGATGTGCTGAAGAATTCCATTGAGGCATTAAATCAATCACAGCTGAAATCAGACCAGTATACAAATGCGCTTGCACAAGGAAAAGATGTCAATCTCGATGAAGTCATGATTGCTTCACAAAAAGCGAGTGTCACACTCACAGCTGCGACAGAGTTTCGAAATAAAGCAGTCGAAGCGTACCAAGAGATTATGAGAATGCAGATGTAGGAGGTGCTGGTGGACAAAAAAAGACTGAATGGAATGACCGGGGGTTAAGATGAATCGTACTTTAATGCAATTAAGAACAAAAACAGTTGAGTTTTGGCGAAATCGATCAAAATTACAAAAAATACTCATGATTGGCGGCGTTGCTGCCCTAGCAATCATTATTACGGTTGTTAGCATCTTTGCTTCTTCTGAAAAAATGGTTCCGCTCTTTAGAGACTTGTCTGAGGCAGAAGCTGGACAAATCAAACAGGAACTAGATGGCAAAAACGTTAAATCGGAACTTGCAAACAATGGAACAACGATTCTCGTTCCAGAAAAGCAAGCAGACTCTTTAAAAGTAACACTCGCATCTGAAGGGCTTCCTAAGACAGGCAACATTGATTATTCCTTCTTTGCAAACAATTCAGGCTTCGGTTTAACAGATAATGAATTTGATGTTCTGAAAGTAGACGCAACTCAGACAGAACTATCTAATCTGATCAATACAATTGATGGGATTAAAGATTCAAAAGTGATGATTAACCTGCCAAAAGATTCCGTTTTTGTTGGAGAAGAGCAAAGTAATGCATCAGCATCCATTGTGCTGCAAGTTGAGCCTGGCTACACGCTTACGCCGCAGCAAGTAAAAGGCCTTTATCATCTTATTTCAAAAAGTGTGCCGAATTTAAAAACAGAAAACATTGTCATTATGGACCAAGATTCCAACTACTACGACTTAAACACCAGTTCCGATTCTTATGCAAGTGGAATGGATGCACAGCAGCAGAAAAAAGAAGAAATCGAAAAGAATCTTCAAAGAAAAATTCAGCAGCTGCTCGGAACAATGATGGGTCAAGATAAAGTGGCTGTATCGGTCACAACAGACATTGATTTTACTGAAGAAAAAAGAAAAGAAGACCTTGTAGAACCTGTTGATAAAGAAAACATGCAGGGGATTGCTGTCAGCGCTGAAAAGATTGCTGAAACATATTCAGGCAATGGAGCAGCAGCTGGAGGCACCGCTGGAACAGGTGACGATGATGTCACAAATTATCAAGGTGCCGATGGAGCGAATGGAAGCGGAGATTACGAAAAGAGTGAAGATCGTATCAATTATGAAGTCAACCGCATTCATAAAGATATCAAAGAAAGCCCTTATAAAATTAGAGATGTTGGCATTCAAGCGTTGGTCGAACCACCAACTGCAAACGATGCAAACTCTTTAACAGCTGAAAGACAAGATGATATCAAAAAGATTCTTTCAACGATCATTAGCACATCGATTGATAAAGAATACACAAATGGTCAAGCGCTCACTCAAGCAGACTTAGATAACAAAATCGTTTTATCAGTATCAAAATTAGACGGTAAACAGCAAACTGCGGCAGATAACCCTTCAAACAATATTCCAATCTGGGTTTATATTGTAGGCGGTGTGCTCCTACTTGCAATTATCGCTCTTATCATTCTTCTTGTACGTAAGCGTAGAAGAGATGAGGAAGAAGAGTTTGAGTTTGATGAACGTACACCAATCGATGTTCCTGATATCGACACTGAACCAGAAACAGAAGAAATGGTGAGAAAAAATCAGCTTGAAAAAATGGCAAAAGAAAAACCAGAAGACTTTGCTAAATTGCTACGCAGCTGGCTGTCCGAGGATTAGGAGGAATACACATGTCGAGAAAAGATCCAAATCGACTAACAGGCAGACAAAAAGCAGCAATCCTAATGATTTCCTTAGGGCTAGACGTGTCAGCATCTGTATACAAACATCTGTCTGAAGACGAAATAGAAAAATTAACATTAGAAATTTCCAATGTACGAAGTGTAGATACTGCTAAAAAAGATGAAATCATCGAAGAGTTTCACAGCATTGCCATCGCGCAGGACTACATATCGCAGGGCGGTCTTTTGTACGCAAGACAAGTGCTTGAAAAAGCGCTTGGTGAGGACAAAGCGGACAGTATCTTAAACCGATTAACATCCTCTCTTCAAGTCAAACCATTTGATTTTGCTCGAAAGGCTGAACCAGAACAAATTTTAAACTTTATCCAGCATGAGCATCCACAAACGATTGCGCTCATCCTTTCCTACCTGGATCCAGTGCAGGCTGGGCAAATTTTATCTGAGTTAGGCGAGGAAGTACAAACTGAGGTTGCAAGACGTATTGCCTTAATGGACCGCACATCTCCAGAGATCATCAATGAGGTGGAACGCATTCTTGAACAAAAGCTGTCTTCAACCTTTACGCAGGACTATACGCAAACAGGCGGAGTCGAAGCGGTTGTGGAAGTGCTAAATGGTGTAGACCGTGCTACGGAGAAGACCATTTTAGACACACTTGAAATTCAAGATCCTGAACTTGCTGATGAAATTAAGAAACGTATGTTTGTCTTTGAAGATATTGTCACTCTTGACAGCAGAGCGATTCAGCGCGTCATCAGAGATGTTGAAAATGATGACTTATTGCTCGCACTCAAAGTGGCAAGCGAAGAGGTCAAAGAAATTGTCTTCCGCAACATGTCACAGCGGATGGTCGAAACATTCAAAGAAGAAATGGAGTTTATGGGGCCTGTCCGGCTTAGAGATGTCGAGGAAGCACAAACCCGTATTGTCAGCATCGTAAGACGACTTGAGGAAGCTGGAGAAATCGTCATAGCTCGAGGCGGAGGAGACGATATCATTGTCTAGGATTATCAAACATGAAACATCTGTTATTCCTGAACAAGGACGGCAAACGATTCCTTTACAGCAAGTGGAGTTTAAAAGAGAACATCACGAAGAAGAGCTTGTCAATGAAACCGAAGCATCACAGCTTGTACTTAGTGATGCAGAAGATCAGGCGAGCCGCATATTAGAACAAGCAAACAGTGAGCTGGAAAAAACAATGGCTGAAATCAATCAGCGCAGAACTGATTTTGAAGAAGAAAGAATACAGCTCATTGAAGAAGCGAAACAAGCAGGTTATCAAGACGGCTTTCAAAAGGGCGAAGCAGATGCGAATTTGCAGTACCAAGCTATTCTTGATCAAGCAAATGACATCGTCGGTCTTGCAAGGCAGGACTACGAAGAAAAAATTGAAAGCTCTGCTGAGCAAATTGTGGAACTTGCTTTTGAACTCGCTAAACGCGTTTGGAATGCAGCTGAGGAGACGAAAGATCAATTTTTGGCTCTTGTGAAGCAGGTCATTTCAGAAGTGAAAGAATATGACGATATTTCCATCTATGTTGACCCTGAACATTACGAGCATGTGATGGAATATAAAGACGAATTGATTAGAATCCTTCAAAAGGATACACATCTTGCCATTTACTCGGATGAAAAAGCGCCAAAAGGAACTTGTTACGTAGAAACAAGTTTTGGAAAAGTGGAAGCGAGTGTTGATACCCAATTGAATCAGCTGAAAGAAAAATTATTAGAAGTCATTGATTCAGGTGATCACAAATGAAAATGGATGTGTTAAAAGAAACGATTGAAACCGCTGATCCTTATAAACGATTTGGAAAAGTCAACCGAGTGGTTGGGCTGATGATTGAATCTAAGGGGCCGGAGAGTTCGATCGGTGACGTGTGCCTCATTCATAAAAAAGGGAGCAAGCACCATCCGATCAAAGCAGAGGTCGTAGGGTTTAGAGATGAAAACATTCTGCTCATGCCTTATGTAGAAGCATCCAATATTTCACCAGGAAGTCTTGTGGAAGCGACGGGTGAGTCGCTGAAGGTCAAAGTAGGGACTGGATTAATTGGTGAAGTCGTTGATGCCTTCGGTGATCCGCTTGATGGCAGTATGCTTCCGAAAGGACTTGCACCTGTTTCGACAGATCAATCACCCCCAAATCCGATGGACAGACCGCCTATTCGAGAAAAGATGGGTGTCGGCGTTAGAGTCATTGATAGTCTGCTCACAGTTGGCACTGGTCAAAGGATCGGGATTTTTGCCGGAAGTGGTGTTGGAAAAAGTACCTTAATGGGGATGATTGCAAAGCAGACAGAAGCAGACCTCAATGTGATTGCCCTTGTTGGAGAGCGTGGCCGTGAAGTTCGTGAGTTTATTGAAAAGGATTTAGGTGCTGAAGGACTGAAGCGATCAATTGTTGTCGTCGCAACTTCTGACCAGCCTGCTCTGACGAGACTGAAAGCTGCCTATACTGCAACAGCCATTGCGGAATATTTCAGAGACAGAGGCAAAAATGTCATGTTCATGATGGATTCTGTTACGAGGGTTGCCATGGCGCAAAGGGAAATAGGTCTTGCAACTGGCGAGCCGCCAACAACAAAAGGATATACACCATCAGTGTTCGCTATACTGCCAAAATTGCTCGAACGAACTGGGACAAATCAGCTTGGTTCGATCACAGCGTTTTACACAGTTCTTGTTGATGGGGACGATATGAATGAACCGATCGCTGATACAGTGAGGGGGATCCTGGATGGCCACATTGTACTTGATCGTGCTTTAGCCAACAAAGGACAATTTCCCGCTGTTAATATTTTGAAAAGTATCAGCCGTGTCATGAGCAATATCGCAAGTCATGATCACAAGGAAGCGGCTAACCGGTTCCGCCAGCTTTTATCCACTTATCAAAACGCTGAAGACCTCATTAATATTGGAGCATATAAAAAAGGCTCCTCTAAAGATATTGATGAGGCCATGCAGGCTTACCCTCATCTGATTTCATTTTTGAAGCAGGATGTAGAAGAGGCTGTATCTATTGAAGACAGTGTGAGTTTATTGCTCAGTTTGATGAATAGAGAGGATTGACAAAAACAGTGAGATATCAATACAAATTTCAAAAGCTCTTAGAACTGAAAGAAAGTGAAAAAGACAAGTCACTCGCAGCGTACCAACAATCCGTTTCGGCATTTGAGCAAGTCGCTGAAAAACTCTATGAAAATATGAGTAAAAAAGAGCTAATGGAAAAAAGCAAAGAAGAAAAGCTGAAAAGTGGAATGAGTGTTCAAGAAATGCGTCATTACCAGCAATTTGTGACCAACTTAGATAACACCATTCAGCATTATCAGCAGCTTGTGATCATGAAACGTCATCAAATGAATGAAAAACAATCTGATTTAACTGAAAAAAACATTGAGTTTAAAAAGTTTGAAAAAATGAAAGAAAAGCAATTTGAAAAGTTTTCCCTTGAACATAAGGCAATTGAAATGAAAGAAATGGATGATATCTCTATCAGCCAATTCATGTTTCAAGGACATTAGGAGTCGAGATGAATGCCTAAGAAGGAAAAAACGAAGGAATCAGGCGGCGGGAAATTTCAATGGATCTTGTTTATTGTCATCATCCCATTGATTGTGCTTGTGATTGTCACTGGCACGATCCTTTATATGGCAGGTTTTGATCTAAAGAAGCCGCTCCAAAACATTCCGGTGATCAGCAGCTTAGTTGGTTCAGATGACACCTCAAAAACGTCATCTTCACCTAATGATCAAAACGATGCAGAGTTGAAAGAACTGAAAAAGACCATTAAAGAGCAAAAAAATGAGCTCGAAATTGCACAAAAAGATTTGAAAACAAGTGATGAAGAGATTAAAAGACTGAATCAAAAAATCAACTCACTTGAAAAAACATCTGAAAATGATGCAAAGAATACGTCAGCCAATGACAGTTCATCGAATAATACGTCAGGTAATAACTCGGCAGCAGAGTCCTCTGATGCAGCGGCATCCTCTAATCAGCAGACAAAAGGAAAGATCGCTAGCATTTATGAAAGCATGGACCCAGGGAAATCCGCCAAAATTTTATCAGAACTAAGTGATAAAGAGGCGTTAAAAATCCTTGAAGAGCTGAGCAAAAATAAACTGACAGACATATTAGCAAAACTGACACCTCAGAAGGCAGCAACGTTTACAAAAGAGCTTGCCAAAAAAGAAGAACGTGAAAATGGGGGTGGACAATAAGTGAAGCTATTGGATATTGCAGCCTTACAGCAATCTTCTCAAGGTCTCTCGGGAACAAAGGGAGGCGGCACGGCAACTGCCAGCGGTTTGTTTAAACAATTACTTAGCGGAGCAGGCGCCCAAAGCGGTCCTGTTAATACTGAGACAGCCGCTGCTGCCTCTCTTTCTATCAATGATGCGATGCAGATTATTGAAAAATGGATGCAATCACCTGAAGAAGGAATGAGCGCAGACCTACTAAGTGCGCTTCAAACACTACAAGGTCAAACACTTGAAGCAACTGATCTCAAGTCACTTGAAGAATTATTTCAAAAAATGGGATCTTCCATTTACGGTGATCAAGCTGAAAAGCCAGGTTCTGAACATAGTGAACAGCTCATACAAGTCCACTTTTTCATCTATCAATTGCTTAATCAACAGCCGCTCAGCTTTGATGCGAAACTTGTGCAGGATATTGAAGGAAAAGGTCAAGACTTCATCGACTTTCTTTCGAAAAACGGGGTAGATGACAAACTCGTTCAGCAAGTAAAAGAGCAGTTCTTTTCGCAGGGTTCAGCACCAAAGCTGAATTCGATGACTCAAAGTGAGCTAAAGCACTTTAATCAGTTAATCGATCATATGATGGCGAGTGCGAAAGGATCTGACAAAGAGTGGAAAATTTCACTAGGAGAGTTGAAGGATCTGGTCTCTCCAAAACAAGAATCTACTCTCGCTTCTCCGGCAAAAGGGAATGCATCTCTTGAGTGGCTCATCAAAAAAGAAGTCGTTAAAGGACAAAGCACTGCTGCGCCAGCTTCTGAAAAAATAATGACCCACTCGCTTCTGCCAGGTCATAAGCAGTTTTTCCAACTGCAGTCAGCGGCTCCTGTTCAGCAGACACAAACGACTGATGAAAAGCCAGGAACAGTTGATCAGCAAATTCTAAACACGTGGAAGCAAATGAAATTCACGCCGTTTGGCAATTCAAGCGGACGGTTTACCGTTCGATTAAATCCTGAAAATCTTGGATTTATTACCATTCAGCTAACGAAACAAAACGGTATGTATGCGAGTAAAATTACAGCCTCGACGCAAGCAGCAAAAGAGCTGTTAGAGCATCACCTTCCGCAGCTCAAGCAGGCGCTACCGAATATGTCGGTTCAAGTGGACCGTTTTCATATACCGCTTCAATCAAATGAGCAGCCGTTATTTGGACAGTTTAGTGAAGAAAACAAGCAGCAGCAGCCAAAAGGACAGAATTTCCAGCAGACTGATGAACAGGAAGCAGAATTCCAAGATGTCCTGGATGCTCTTGTTGGGTCAGATGAAGAAGAGGAGGAGATCTAATGGCAACAGTTGATGCTACGAATAGAACAGCCGCACAAACAGACACTTCTTCAAAAGCAGAAAAGAAAACAGATACGCTCGGCAAAGATCAATTCTTGAAAATTTTGCTCACACAGCTTCAAAACCAAGATCCGACAAACCCGCTTGATGACCGTGAGTTTGTCACGCAGCTTGCCACTTTTTCATCTTTAGAACAGCAAACCAATATGAACGATTCGATCACCAAGCTGAATCAGCTCATGTCTACATTTGTTGCACACCAAGATCCGTTTACGACGTATGTAGGCTGGATTGGTAAAGAAGTAACGGGCAAGCTGGATGATAAAGAGATATCGGGAACTGTGAAGTCTGTTAAAAACATAGACAATGAATACTTGCTTATTTTGGAAGATGGAACGAAAATCAGCCCTTGGGACGTTACAGCAGTTGGAGAAAAAACGAAGTAATTAGAGGAGGAAAATAAATGTTACGCTCACTTTACTCAGGAATTAGCGGAATGAAAAACTTCCAAACAAAATTAGATGTGGTAGCCAATAACGTAGCCAACGTCAATACACACGGATACAAAAAAAGTCGTATCACGTTTAAAGATATGGTCAGTCAGACAATTGCAAGCTCTGGTGGACCAACAAACAACTCTGGTTCAATCAACTCAAAACAAGTTGGTTTAGGCTCAGCTTTATCTTCTATTGATAAAGTTATGTCAGCGGGATCTTCTCAAAATACAGATGAACCTTACGACTTCTATATCAATGGAGATGGATTTTTCCGTATTGAAAGTCAAGGAGAAGTTCTTTATACAAGAACAGGGAACTTTAGACGTGATTCAGAGGGGAATTTAACCACTACTGATGGAAATTACCTTCTTGGAATGGATGGACAAAAGATAACGATTCCAGATGGCATTTCAAGTGTCAGTGTTGGTCCAGATGGAACCATTTCGGTTGTTGAAAACAACGTATCTAGAAATGTTGGACAGATTTCACTCGTATCTTTTAGTAACGCAGCAGGATTAGACAAAGTTGGCGACAACCTTTACCGCCAAACGTTAAGCTCAGGTGCACCAAGTAACCCTATCGTACCTGGTGAACAAGGAACTGGCGTGATCCAAACAGGGAAACTTGAAATGTCAAACGTTGATTTAACAGACGAGTTTACCGAAATGATTATCGCGCAGCGCGGATTCCAATCGAATGCAAAGACGATCACAACTTCTGATGAAATTCTGCAAGAGCTTGTGAATCTGAAACGATAGGAGGTAGGGGGAGCGGATGATCGCTTCTCTGCTTAATATGATTGAAGTGACAAGATTAAATGGCAAAGGATTTATGCTGAACGCTCTCCATATCGAGCAAATCGAAAGTTTTCCAGACACGACCATTACTTTGGCCAATGGAAAGAAATTCGTTGTGAAAGAAGATGAAGAGCAGCTTCAAGAGAAAATCATTTCTTTCTACAGAAAAATCCAAGTCATTTCATTGAATCAAGGAATAGAGGAATTTGAATGAAGAAGAAATTAGTCGTAGTAATGCTAATCATGATTATTGCCATCGTCGGAATTGGAGCAGGCATCTTTTTTCTGCTGAATGGGTCAGACGAAGCAAAAGCTGAAAAAGAGCCAACAGCAGATGAAGTCGTAAAAGCTTCTGTTGAAATTCCTGAGATTATCACCAATTTAAAATCTGAAGGAAATGCTGTCAAACTTGTCCTGAATATTGAAACGGACTCTGAAAAGGCAAAATCAGAGCTTGAGAAAAGAAGTTTCCAAGTAAAAGATGCTGTAATCGACATTTTATCAGACACGAATGCAGATGAACTTGATGGCAAAAAAGGCAGAGAACATTTTAAAACACAAGTCAAAAACAAAGTGAATAACTATTTGCAAGATGGCAAGGTGAAAGAAGTATATATAACCTCCTTTAATCTGCAATAGAGGCGATTAATTAACGCGATGGAGGTGAAGAAATGTCAGGAGAAGTGCTTTCCCAGAATGAGATCGACGCATTATTATCCGCCATCTCAACAGGCGAAATGGATGCAGAAGAGCTGAAAAAAGAAGAAACGACGAAAAAAGTGAAGGTGTATGACTTTAAACGTGCACTGCGCTTTTCAAAAGACCAGATTCGAAGTTTAACAAGGATTCATGATAACTTCGCTAGACTGCTCACCACGCATTTTTCAGCGCAGCTAAGATCATATATTCAAATTACTGTCAGCTCGGTTGACCAAGTACCATACGAAGAATTTATTCGTTCGATTCCTAATATGACATTATTAAACTTATTTTATGTCAGCCCGCTTGAAGGAAGAATCATGCTTGAAGTGAACCCAACAATCGGCTATGCGATGATGGACAGGCTGATGGGCGGGATTGGCATTAGTCATAATAAGACAGAATCACTTACAGAAATTGAAACAAAGATTATCTCAAACATGTTTGAGGGAGCTTTGGAAAATTACAGAGAAGCGTGGCAGTCCATAACCGACATCGAGCCTGAAATGGCAGATTTCGAGGTAAATCCCCAGTTTGTTCAAATGGTGTCACCAAACGAAACAGTTGTCGTCATTTCTCTTAATACACAGATTGGCGAGGTAAGCGGGGTTATTAACCTATGTATTCCTCACGTTGTATTAGAGCCTATTATTCCGAAGCTGTCTGTACACTACTGGATGCAGTCTGAACGAAATGAACCAAAACAGCAAGAGACAAAGGCCATTGAAAAACGGATTATGAAGGCAAAAATACCGGTAGTCGCAGAGCTGGGACAATCGGAAATGACGGTGGAAGAGTTTTTGAATTTGGAAATTGGTGATTGTATTGCCTTGGACAAACCAGTAAATGCGCCTCTTACTGTTATGGTCGGAAATAAACCGAAATTCTTGGGACAGGCCGGCCGCGTGAATCGGAAACAGGCGATTCAAATTCTAGATCACGACATAAGAGGTGAAGAAGATGGAGAATAACGGAAGTAAATTATCACAAGACGAAATCGATGCGCTCCTTAAAGGAGGCAGCAATGACGATATAGAGCCTGATACAATCCTTTCTGCAATGGAGCAAGATGCCATTGGAGAAATCGGAAATATTTCATTTGGCAGCTCTGCAACAGCACTTTCAACCCTATTAAATCAAAAAGTGGAGATTACAACTCCAACGGTTACAGTCATTCAAAAAAGTAAGCTGAATGAGGAATTTCCTCATCCGTATGTCGCTATTGAAGTGAATTATACAGAGGGCTTCAGCGCAAGTAACCTGCTTGTTATCCAGCAAACAGATGCAGCAGTCATTGCGGACTTAATGATGGGCGGAGACGGCACAAATGCTGACCCTTCTTTAAGCGAAATTCATTTAAGTGCAGTGCAAGAAGCGATGAACCAAATGATGGGTTCTGCTGCGACGTCTATGTCGACAGTCTTTAATAAAAAGATTGATATTTCTCCGCCGCGCGTCGAATTACTTGATGTGAAAGAAGGAGAAGGGACAGACCGCATTCCAGCTGAAGAAATGCTTGTCAAAGTATCCTTCAGATTAACAATAGGTGAACTGATCGATTCAAATATTATGCAGCTTTATCCTATTACATTTGCGAAGGATTTAATCGCAGAATTAACAGTTCCTGCGCAAGAAGAAGAGCCTGTTCAAGAAGCTCAAGTGAGCACACCTGAACCTCAGCCGGCAGCACCGCAAACGCAGTCTGCCCCAGCGCAGCAAGCAGCACCGCCGAAAAGACAGGCGAAGCCGGCAGCACCTGTAAATGTGGCGCCAGTCGAATTTGAAGCGTTCAGTGAGCCTCAGCATACAACAAGCCAGCTTGGAAATCTTGATATGCTGATGGACATTCCGCTTTCCATTACGGTGGAACTTGGAAGAACTCAGCGCAGTGTGAAAGAAGTTCTTGAGCTTTCAGCTGGAAGTATCATTGAACTGGACAAACTTGCTGGTGAGCCAGTAGACATTCTAGTTAACAAACGAATCGTCGCCAAAGGGGAAGTCGTTGTCATTGATGAGAACTTTGGTGTTCGTGTGACTGACATTTTAAGCCAGTCAGAAAGACTTTCTAATTTAAAATAAACAAACATACAGGGAGAGAATAAGTAAATGGCTACTAAGGTATTAATCGTAGATGATGCAGCATTCATGAGAATGATGATCAAGGATATTCTTGTAAAAAACGGATTTGATGTAGTAGGAGAAGCAGAAAACGGCGCACAAGCAGTTGAAAAATACAAAGAAACATCTCCTGATCTTGTCACAATGGATATCACAATGCCAGAAATGGACGGAATCACTGCACTAAAAGAAATTAAACAAATCGATGCTTCTGCAAAAATCATCATGTGTTCTGCAATGGGACAGCAGTCAATGGTTATTGACGCGATCCAAGCAGGCGCAAAAGACTTTATCGTGAAGCCATTCCAGGCAGACCGTGTACTTGAAGCAATTAATAAAACGTTAGGCTAAAAAAGGGTGTAAGATTTGTTGAAAAAACGTTTGATATGTATAGCAATGATCAGTTTTATGCTTTTCTTGACGATGCAGCCTGCCTCACTGTTTGCTGAAACGAAAGATCCTGAGAATGGCACAGTGAATGACTGGCTCAAAGATGAGAAAGAAAGCAAAAAGGATACAGAGAAGAAAACCACTGACAATCAAACGAATCCGGCAGAAGAAGTTCCCTCTTCTTCTGTCTCCATTATGGATTTTGTCAAAATGATTGGTGCCTTACTATTTGTCATCCTGCTTATTTATGGATTGGTGAGATTTGTTGGTAAGCAAAACCGCTTACTCAAACCATTTCGCTATGTTGAAAATATTGGCGGAACGACAGTCGGACAAAACCGTTCAGTCCAGCTGATCAAGGTGGGCAAACGAGTATTAGTTGTCGGCGTAGCAGATTCAATCCAGCTGCTAAAAGAAATTGATGATGAACAAGAATGTGAAGCAATCGTAAAACAATATGAAGAAGCGATGGAGAGTAAGACCGATTTACCAAAAATGGTTCAAAAATTCACATCGCAGGTAAAGAAACATGATCAGCCGAACACTTCTTCTTTTTCAGCCAATTTAAAGGCGCAGCTAGCCGAATTGAAAAAGACCCAATCAGAAGTCAGAAAGAAAGGCCCGAAACAAAATGAATGAGTTTATCGATTTATTTAATTCCAGCGGTGCAGGAAATATCAGCACATCTGTCCGTCTTCTATTACTTTTAACTGTATTTTCGGTTGCACCGGGCATTCTCATTTTAATGACGTGTTTTACACGGATTGTGATTGTTCTTTCATTTGTCAGAACATCACTTGCAACCAACTCAATGCCGCCAAACCAAGTGCTTGTTGGACTTGCTTTGTTTCTCACATTTTTTATCATGGCACCCACGTTCTCACAGATTAATAAAGAGGCGCTCACGCCGCTTTTAAATGATGACATCACGTTAAATCAGGCGTATGAAAAAGCCGAAGTGCCGATTAAAGAGTTTATGAGTAAACATACAAGACAGAAAGATTTGGCTTTATTTCTTAGCTACGCAAAAATGGATACACCTGAATCGATTAAAGATATTCCATTAACGGCGATGGTTCCCGCTTTTGCCATCTCAGAATTAAAGACGGCATTTCAAATTGGTTTTATGATCTTTATTCCATTTTTAATTATTGACATGGTGGTCGCAAGTGTTCTGATGTCAATGGGGATGATGATGCTTCCGCCGGTTATGATATCACTCCCTTTCAAAATATTGTTATTTGTTTTAGTCGATGGATGGTATTTGATAGTTAAATCTTTGCTGCAAAGCTTTTAGAGTAGGTGCTTAAAACATGAGTTCAGAATTTGTCATTACGATGGCTGAAAGATCAGTGTATGTAGTATTGCTTGTGAGTGGGCCGCTTCTAGCGCTCGCACTCATTGTGGGACTGATTGTCAGTGTGTTTCAGGCGACAACCCAAATTCAAGAACAAACGCTTGCGTTTATTCCTAAGATTGTTGCAGTACTCATTGGACTTGTTGTGTTTGGTCCATGGATGCTTTCAACAATCGTGTCCTTTACGACAGAGCTGTTCTCGAATTTAGATCGATTTGCAGGTTAACCAGCGATGTCAATCATAGAATTATTTCCTGCTTTTCTATTAGTTTTTATTCGGATCACCGCTTTTTTTGTGACAGTACCGCTTTTAGCGCATAGAACGATCCCAGCTGTACACAGAGTTGGATTCTCGCTGTTTTTAGCTGTCATTAGTTTTAGCACCATAAAGGAACCGCCAGCACTTGACATCGACGGTCTTTATATGATGCTTGCGGTGAAAGAAGCAATGGTCGGTCTGCTGCTTGGGCTGATTGCATACATCATGGTGTCCGCTGTTCAAATTGCCGGCTCATTCATTGATTTTCAAATGGGTTTTGCGATTGCCAATATTATCGATCCGCAAACAGGGGCGCAGACGCCGCTGATGGGACAGTTTTTTTATACGGTCACATTGCTGTTGATGCTGGCAACAAACGCACATCACCTGCTGCTTGATGGAATCTATTACAGCTTTCAATACATTGCAGTTGATCAATACGCGCTGAATTTCGGCAGTGAATCCTTTGCTTACTTTATCGCAAAGAGCTTCAACCAAATGTTTATCATCGCCTTTCAAATCTCAGCACCTGTAGTGGCAAGTCTGTTTTTAGTCGATTTGGCACTGGGGATTGTGGCACGTACAGTTCCTCAAATGAACGTATTTGTGGTTGGACTTCCTATTAAAATGGGTGTGAGTTTTATTATGATCATCATCTGTATGGGCGTCATCTTCGGTGTTGTCCAAAATACATTTGAAACGATTGTACTCACCATGAGGAATTTCTTAGCATTGGTCGGTGGTTCGTCATGATGACAAGGCTTAGACTAGACTTGCAATTTTTCGCAGGTGAAAAAACAGAAAAAGCAACGCCGAAAAAAAGACGGGATTCACGTAAAAAAGGACAGGTTGCCAAAAGTACCGACGTCAATACAGCCATCTCATTTCTATTAATCTTTTTATCATTCTTTTTTATTGGGCCTTTTATGAAAGAGCGGATTATCGCGCTCATTGAACGTTTTTATTCAACAACCATGCTAATGAAGGTTAGCACATCTAATATTCATCAATTATTCTTGGAATTGCTTCAGGAAACAGGGATCCTCCTTATGCCAATCCTTGGTGTTGGTATGCTGGCAGGCGTTCTCAGTAACTATTTACAAGTCGGCTTTCTCTTTTCGACAGAAGTGATTCAACCGAAATTAGAAAAGCTTGACCCAATCAAAGGATTTAAACGAATATACAGTATTCGAGCCCTCGTAGAGCTATTAAAATCCATTTTGAAAATTGGCTTTGTTGGCTTTGCGACATTTATTGCTCTTTGGATGCACTTTGATGAAATTCTGCGGCTTCCTTTATTAACAGCAGAGGAAACCCTTCATTTCGTCGCAAATATGACCTTGATTATGGGGCTGTATGCTGCTGGTGCTCTTCTGATCTTGGCAGGGCTTGATTATATGTATCAGAAATTTGATTATGAAAAAAACTTGCGGATGTCCAAACAAGACATCAAAGATGAGTATAAAAAATCTGAGGGTGACCCGCTCATCAAATCAAAGATTAAACAGCGTCAGCGGGAAATGGCCATGAGACGGATGATGCAGGAAGTCCCAAAAGCGGACGTCATCATTACAAACCCAACCCACTATGCCATTGCTTTAAAGTATGACGAAGAAAAAATGGACGCGCCCTATGTTGTAGCAAAGGGAACGGATATTTTGGCTTTGAAAATTAGAACGATTGCGAAAGAACATGATGTCATGACTGTAGAGAACAGGCCGCTTGCCCGCGCGCTCTATGATCAGGTCGACATCGACCAAGCGGTGCCAGAAGAATACTTTAAGGCTATCGCAGAAATTTTAGCTTACGTCTATAAAACGAAACAAAAGATTTTATGAATTTTTGGTTTTAAAAGGAGAGAACAGGCATGTCAGCAAGAGATTTATCTGTTTTATTCAGTGTTATTTTAATTGTGGCGATGCTGGTCATACCGTTTCCGCCCGTTTTATTAAGTATTTTAATCATTATTAATATTTCTCTTGCGCTTATCGTGCTTCTCACCACAATGAACATGCAAGAACCACTGCAATTTTCAATTTTTCCATCATTGCTTTTGCTCTTAACGCTGTTTCGTTTAGGGCTTAACATCTCTACAACACGTTCTATTCTTTCAACAGGAGATGCTGGGAAAGTTGTTGAAACGTTCGGTTCATTTGTTGTTGGAGGAAATATCCTCGTTGGTCTTGTTGTTTTCCTTATCCTGATCATCATTCAGTTTATTGTTATCACAAAAGGGGCAGAGCGTGTATCAGAGGTTGCGGCAAGATTTACACTCGATGCGATGCCAGGTAAACAAATGAGTATTGACGCAGATTTAAATGCAGGAATGCTGACAGAAAGTGAAGCAAGAAATCGCCGTGAAAAAGTAGCGAGAGAAGCAGACTTTTATGGAGCAATGGATGGTGCCAGTAAGTTCGTAAAAGGGGACGCCATCGCAGGTATTATCATCGTCATCATCAATATTATATTTGGAATCATTATCGGGATGCTTCAGCAAGGCATGTCGATTCAAGAATCAGCTTCACACTTTACCCTATTAACGGTAGGAGACGGAATCGTTTCGCAAATTCCGGCACTCCTCATTTCAACGGCGACAGGGATTGTTGTGACTAGAGCAGCTTCTAATGGAAACCTTGGGTCAGACATTACAGGTCAGCTCTTCGCATTCCCAGCCATGCTTTATGTGACAGCGGGCACGATCTTCCTTCTTGGGCTGTTTACGCCAATCGGCATACTTTTGACAGGGCCGATCGCAGGTTTACTTGCACTTGGCGCATACATGATGTCGAAAAACAAACAAGACCAAGAAGAAATTGAAGAGGTACTGGAGGAACAGGCAGAGGTAGAAGAGATGAAAAGTCCAGAAAGCGTTATTCATCTCCTGCAAATGGATGCCATTGAATTTGAATTTGGCTACGGCCTCATCCCGCTCGCTGATGCAAACCAGGGCGGTGACCTGTTAGACCGAATTGTGATGATCCGAAGGCAGCTTGCCCTCGAACTGGGTCTTGTCATTCCAGTCGTCCGGATCCGGGACAATATTGCACTGAACCCAAATGAATACCGATTGAAAATTAAAGGGAACGAAGTAGCAAAAGGGGAGCTGCTGCTTGATCACTACTTAGCGATGTCCCCAACGCCTGATGATGATCCAATTGAAGGGATTGAAACAATCGAACCATCCTTTGGACTGCCGGCTAAATGGATATCCGAAGCAGAAAAAGATCAGGCTGAGATGCTAGGCTATACGGTTGTGGACCCAGCATCTGTCGTGTCTACTCACATCACAGAGAAGATTAGACAAAACACACACGAACTGCTCGGACGCCAAGAAACGAAGCAATTAATCGATCATCTGAAAGAAAGTTATCCTGTCTTAGTGGATGAGGTAACGCCAAATCCGCTGGCAGTCGGTGATATTCAAAAAGTACTGGCGAAGCTGCTGAAAGAAAAGGTCTCTATCCGAAACCTTGTCACCATTTTTGAGACGCTTGCAGACTACGGAAAATTAACGACTGATACAGATTTATTAACAGAGTATGTCAGACAGGCGCTGGCAAGACAGATTACCGCACAGTATGCAAGAGAAGATGAATCACTCAAAGTCGTGACATGTTCAGGCCGAGTAGAAAAGGTGATTGCAGACAGCGTTCAGCAGACAGAGCATGGCAACTACTTATCGTTAGATCCAGAATCCTCTGAAAGTGTGATTCAATCAGTGGCGAGAGAAATTGAACAGCTTTCGCTTCGTCAGGAAACGCCGGTTCTATTATGCTCTCCTCCTATAAGAATGTACGTGAAGCAGTTGTTAGAAAGATATTTCCCAGATTTACCGGTACTATCTTATAACGAACTAGAAGCGAATGTGGAAGTACAGAGCATCGGAGTGGTGGATATCTAATGAAAATGAAAAAAATCACAGCAAATTCTATGCAGGAGGCAACGATTCAAATCAGGCAGCAGCTTGGGAAAGATGCCGTTATTTTAAATTCCAAAACCGTTGTCAAACGCAAACTGTTTGGTTTAAAGAAACAGCAAATGGTCGAAGTGATTGCAGTGCTGGATCAAGATTTCGAAGAAAGAGCTGGTAAAGGGTTAAAACCTGTGCCGCCTCTTCCAGTGTTACCAAAAAAGGAACAAGTTCAAAAGCAGCCCGAAGAGCCATCCTTTGCTCCCAAAGCGGCGAAACCAGCGCCTACTCATACTCAGCCTTTAGAATATGTGAGGAATGAACGGCATGCTGGTATTCTGCCTGAACCTCTCGTAGCAATCGATCAAAAGCTAAAGGATCAAGGTCTTGATGATGCTATTCGAGACGAATGCCTGAAAGGTCTTTTAACAAAGGGCGCGGTTAAAGAAGATCACATAGAAAAAGAACTTGAACAACTGCTGACAGATATGCTGCCAGCTAAAACCTCTGATGAGCCGATGATTTCTTCAAAATACATTGTACTGTTCGGTTCAACTGGAGCTGGTAAAACGACAACGATTGCAAAGCTGGCTGCTAAAACGGCCATTCAGCAGCAAAAAAAGATCGCTTTTATTACAACTGATACGTACCGGATTGCAGCGATCGAACAGCTGAAAACATATGCTGAACTGCTGAATGCACCGCTTGAGGTTTGTTATTCGAGAGAGGATTTTGTAAAAGCTCAAGAGACCTTTAAAGAGTATGATCATATTTTCATCGATACAGCAGGCCGTAACTTTAAAGAAGAAGCGTATATCAAAGAGCTGACCGACATTATTCCATTTGATGAGAGCATTCAAAGTTTTCTCGTGATGAGTGCTACATCAAAATATCAAGACATGAAAGCCATGGTCAAGCGCTTTGAACACGTTCCAATCGATCAATTCATTTTTACAAAAGTAGATGAAACGGACACGATGGGAACCATTTTTCAAATCATTGCTGACTCTCAAATCAAACTTGGTTTTTTAACAAATGGCCAAAATGTGCCTGAGGATATTCTTGAAGGTTCTCCTCGTGAACTTACAAGGATGGTTTTACAATCATGAAGCCCGACCAAGCAGAAGGGCTAAGAAAACTAGTTCAGCAGAGTCAAATGATCACACCGGCTCCTCATAACGTCAACGGACAGGCAAAAACCATTGCCGTTATGAGCGGCAAAGGCGGGGTAGGTAAATCGAATTTGACACTGAATATGGCACTGTCTATCGCAAGCACAGGCAAAAGAGTGTTAGTAATCGATCTTGATTTTGGGATGGGGAATATTGATATTTTACTAGGGAAAACATCGACTAGCTCTATATTAGATGTTCTCGTTAGAAAAAAATCCTTCCAAGCAGCTATGACAAAAGGAACGGATAACCTATATTACATTTCTGGCGGAAGCGGCCTTGAACAGCTGTTTTCTTTAGATAAAGATCAATGGTCGTTCTTTTTGGAAGAGATGGAAAAAATGATGCAGGGCTTCGATTGTATATTCTTTGATATGGGTGCCGGGCTGTCAAAAGATCAGCTGCCATTTGTCTTATCAGCAGGAGAAGTAGTCGTTGTGACTACGCCAGAGCCAACATCCATCATGGATGCCTACAGCGCAATTAAACACTTAGCCATTCATCAGTTTGAACGGTCTGTGCAAATCATTGTCAACCGGTGTAAAACCCCGTCAGAAGGGTCTGAAACCTACCGGAAATTAGCAGGAGTGGTCACAAGTTTTCTTCACAGAAAACTTGTATTCGCTGGCGCTGTGCCTGATGATCCTGCGGTTCCTAAAGCAGTATCAGAACAAATTCCATTTTATATGAAGCAGCCTCATTCAAGGCTGAGTAAAACCATTAAGATGCTGGCAGAAACACTATATCATCAGCAGATAAGAGAGGCACGGAGAGAACAGCATACGTTTATAGATAAGTTGTCCTCTTTTTTTAAAAGGAGGAAGGTGGACTCATGATTAGAGTGCTAGTAGTAGATGACTCGGCCTTTATGAGAAAACTCATTAGTGATTTTCTAAGTGCTGAGCAAGAAATTGAAGTCGTCGGAACGGCGCGAAATGGGGAAGATGCCTTAAAACGGATCAAGGAACTGAATCCAGATGTTGTCACATTAGATGTGGAAATGCCTGTTTTAAATGGAACAGAAGCATTAAAACAAATTCTGGCTGAACACGACCTTGCCGTAATTATGGTGTCAAGCCAGACAAAGCAAGGAAAAGATTTAACCATCCATTGCTTAGAACTCGGTGCTTTCGACTTTGTGACAAAACCTTCGGGAAGTATTTCGCTCGATTTGCACAAAGTGAGAGGGCAAATTGTAGAGCGGGTACTTGCGGCAGGACTGTCAAGGAAACGCACTGAAGAGAAGGTGTCTCCTAAGCCGGTGATAAAGCCGCCAAGTCCAGTGGCTGCACCCCGTCTGCAAACAGTAAAAGGCGCCTCACTCCGAAAGATTATTTCTATTGGAACATCTACAGGAGGGCCAAGGGCACTTCAACGAGTCGTAACGAAGCTGCCTAAGGACATAGAGGCACCTATATTGATTGTGCAGCATATGCCGGCAGGATTTACGGCATCACTTGCTGCTAGGTTAGACCATTTATCACAAATTACGATTAAAGAAGCGCAAGATGGAGACATCGCGAAAAATGGAGTGGCTTACATAGCTCCTGGTGGAATGAATATGTCACTTCATGACCAAGGGGGATCACTTGTTATCAGGCTGTCCCCTGAAGACACGGAAAGCCGGCACAAACCATCTGTTAACTATTTATTTGAATCCATCAGCAATATAAAGGGTTACGAGAAAATCGCTGTCATTATGACAGGCATGGGCAGTGACGGTACGGAAGGTGTCAAAAAAATGGTCGCAAGCGGTCATACGAAAGTCATTGCAGAAAAAGAAGAATCATGTGTTGTTTTCGGAATGCCTAAATCAGTCATTAAATCAGGCCTTGCACATGAAACAAGGCATGTGGATGACATCGCACATGCAATTATAAGCTCCATGAAAAAAGAGAGGGCGTGAACACGTTGGATGTAAACCAATACTTAGATATCTTTTTAGATGAAAGCAGAGAACACTTACAAACTTGTAATGAAAAACTTCTTGATTTAGAAAAGAACCCAACCGACTTGCAGCTAGTGAATGATATATTCAGAGCAGCTCATACATTGAAAGGCATGAGTGCAACGATGGGCTTTGATGATATGGCTCACTTAACGCATCATTTAGAAAACATGTTTGATGCTATCCGTAATGAACAAATGATTGTCACTCCTGAGTCAATGGATACGATGTTCGAAGCACTCGATCATCTTGAAGCAATGGTTCAATCGATTGCAGAAGGAGGAGACGGGAAACGTGATGTCACTGAGATTAGTAAAAAGCTAGATGTGACAGGAAGCCATGCTGAGGCAGCTTCTAGCGTTGAAACAGCAGATGCATCAGCAGCTGCTAATGACTTAGATTATAACGAATTTGAACGAACGGTTCTTGATGAAGCGAGAGAGCAAGGCTTTAAATGCTATGAACTCAACGTGACATTAAGCGAAGCGTGCTTACTAAAAGCCGTTCGTGTCTATATGATTTTTGAAAGACTAAATGAAGCAGGCGAGGTTGTCAAAACCGTTCCGAATGCAGAGCTGTTAGAATCAGAAGATTTCGAATCAGAATTCAGCATTTCTTATCTTTCTAAACTGCCGATGGACGAAGTGCAGAAAATCGTCACGGCGATCTCAGAGGTTGAGAAGGTTGAGATCTCTGAAGTCTCCGCATTTGATGAAGCAGCTCCGGCTGAAAAACAAGAGGCGCAGCCTGAACAGAAAAAAGAAGAAGTCTCCGTTCCTGCTGCGAAAGCGCCAGCAAATGATGCACCAAAAGCAAATGGCAATAACGGTGCAGCTGCCGGCGGAACAAAAACAATTCGTGTCAACATCGACCGTCTAGATTCTCTAATGAATCTATTTGAAGAACTTGTGATTGATAGAGGCCGATTAGAACAGATTGCCAAAGAACTAGAAAATAACGAACTCACAGACACAGTCGAAAGAATGACACGTATTTCTGGAGACCTGCAATCAATCATCCTGAACATGAGAATGGTACCTGTGGAAACTGTCTTTAACAGATTCCCGCGTATGATTCGTCAATTGACGAAAGAGCTTAATAAGAAAATCGAACTTATTATTGAGGGTGCTGAGACAGAGCTTGATCGAACAGTGATCGACGAGATTGGAGATCCGCTCTTGCACTTACTTAGAAACAGTCTAGATCACGGGATTGAATCACCAGAAGAACGTGTGAAAAAAGGCAAGCCGGAAAAAGGTACGGTTCTATTAAAAGCGTATCATAGCGGAAACCATGTCTTCATTGAAGTAGAGGATGATGGAGGCGGGATTAACCGTAAAAAGGTGCTTGAAAAAGCATTAGAGCGCGGAGTTATTACAGAAAGAGAAGCAGAAACGCTTGAAGATCATCAAATTGATTCATTGATCTTTGCAGCAGGATTCTCTACAGCTGACACGATTTCTGACATCTCAGGCCGCGGTGTAGGTCTTGACGTTGTGAAAAACAAGCTGGAATCACTTGGCGGATCTGTGAGTATTAACTCAACAGAGGGACAGGGCTCCCTATTCTCGATCCAGCTTCCGCTGACACTATCGATTATTTCCGTTCTTCTTGTAAAACTGGAAGAGGAAACATTTGCGATTCCGATTTCTTCTATTATTGAAACGGCTGTCATTAAGAAAAGTGACATCCTGCAAACGCATGATCGTGAAGTGATTGATTTCCGCGGATTTATCGTACCGGTCGTGTACTTGAAGAAACAATTCCACGTACCAAATGCGAATGAATTAGAGGAAGAACTGCACATCATTGTTGTTCGTAAAGGAGACAAGCTGACAGCATTTGTGGTCGATTCATTTATTGGTCAGCAAGAGGTTGTATTGAAATCACTAGGAGATTATCTGCCAAACGTATTTGCGATATCCGGCGCAACGATCCTAGGTGACGGTCAAGTTGCACTCATCGTTGACTGTAATGCACTGATCAAGTAAAAAACAATAGAGGAGCGGTCTGAAATGAGTACAGATATCAAAACTGGCGAAAAGATGATTGTGTTTATCGTAAACAAAAAAGAATACGCCATTTCAGTATCAGAAGTAAAGTCCATTGAAAAATGGCAGCAGCCGACAAGAGTTCCTGGCGTTGCCCCTTATATATGCGGTGTTATTAATTTACGCGGTGTCGTGACACCTGTCATTGACCTGAGAGTCAGACTTGGTTCTACTGACAACGAGATTACAGATGAAACAAGAATGATCATTGTACAAGTTGGTGAAATTGAAGTCGGCTGGATTGTTGATGAAGCAAATGATGTCATAACCGTTCATCAGGAAGAAGTAGAATCTTCTCCTGAATCAGCTGAAAAAGAAGGACAGTCATGGGTGACAGGTATTATTAAGCATGATCAGCGTCTTTTCAATATCATTCATGCCGGTGCTGTCCTCGACAAGAGCGTTCAAGGTGCACCTGTTCATTAAGGGGGATGTGAAATGAGCATTTTCAACGAAATTAAAGATGAACAGCTAGATATTTTAGGAGAGGTTGGTAATATCGGGGCAGGCCACGCAGCGTCTGCTCTTGCCAACCTATTGGATCGCAAAATTGATATGGCTGTTCCTTTTGTCAAGGTTCTCTCGTTTGAAGATTTAATGGATTTCTTTGGCGGTGCAGATCTTCCCGTTGCAAGCATTTTCCTGCGAATGGAAGGGGATTTAACCGGGTCAATCTTTTTCATTATGCCGTTTGAGCAAGCGGAGCAATTTGTAAGAGAGCTTGTCCAGGATCCGGCATTTGATATTGATACGATTCATGAACATGAGATGGGGACGTCAGCACTTCATGAACTGGGAAATATTTTAGCGGGCTCTTATTTATCAGCCCTTGCCGATTTAACAAAATTGCAGCTTTACCCAAGTGTTCCAGATGTCACGCTCGATATGTTCGGAGCTGTCATTAGTGAAGGGTTAATGCAATTCAGTCCTCTTGGTGATCAGGCAATTGTGATTGATACATCTATTTTTGATGATCAAAATAAACAAGAGCTGAAAGGAAATATGTTTCTATTACCAGACTTTGAATCGTTTGAAAAACTATTCAAAGCATTAGGTAACCTATAATGAACGTGCAAATTCCGGCAGTTGTAAAGGTTGGTATTGCGGATGTTCAGCTTGTCAAAACACCGGACCGCATTCGGACATCAGGTCTTGGTTCTTGCGTAGGGCTTGTCTTGTTTGATCAAGAGAAAAAGCTGGCAGGCCTTGTCCATGTTATGCTGCCAGACTCCTCTCTTTCAAAAGGGACGGTGGAGAACTTGGCTAAATATGCAGATACAGGTGTCAAGCATACAATTGATCTGCTCCTAAAAGCAGGCGCACGCAAACATGCGCTAAAGGCAAAACTTGCTGGCGGGGCGGAAATGTTTAAGTTTAAGTCAACCAATGATCTTATGAGAATTGGACCTAGAAACGTTTCAGCTGTGAAAGAACATCTGTCTCTTCATCATATCCCGATTATTAGTGAGGATACAGGCGGAAACAGTGGCCGTACGATTGAATTCGATCCGCTTACGGCAGAGCTTGAGATCCGTACTGTGAAGCAAGGCATTATGAAGATATAACTAAGGAAGTATAGGGGGATAAAGATGCAATCCTTAAATTACGAAGATCAGGCGCTATGGGCTAGATGGAAAGAGTGGAAAGACCCTGCTGCTGGAGATGATCTTATGCGCCGCTATATGCCGCTCGTCACATATCATGTTGGAAGAATTTCCATCGGTCTCCCGAAGTCAGTGCATAAAGAAGACTTGATCAGTCTAGGGATGCTCGGTTTATATGATGCCCTTGAAAAATTTGATCCCGGAAGAGATCTGAAGTTTGATACATATGCATCCTTCAGAATCCGCGGGGCCATCATCGACGGTCTTCGTAAAGAGGACTGGCTGCCTCGTACATCAAGAGAAAAAACAAAAAAAGTAGAAGCGGCTATTGAAAAGCTTGAACAGCGTTATTTGCGTAATGTGACGCCGACAGAGGTGGCTGAGGAACTCGGCATGAGTGAACAAGATGTTGTCACAACGATGAATGAAGGATTCTTTGCAAATCTGCTCTCAATCGATGAGAAGCTGCATGATCAAGAAGACGGAGAAAATGTCCAAGTCATGATTCGCGACGAGAAGTCTGTGACTCCAGAAGAGAAAATGCTGAAAGATGAATTAATTGAACAGCTTTCTGAAAAAATCACTGAGCTTTCAGAAAAAGAAAAGCTCGTGATCAGTCTTTTCTATAAAGAAGAACTGACATTAACGGAAATCGGTCAAGTGCTCAATTTATCTACCTCGCGCATTTCGCAAATTCATTCAAAGGCCTTGTTCAAGCTTAAGCATCTGCTTGATAAAGCCATTCAATCTTAAAGAGTTAGTGAGTGAAAAAATATGTTATGGCTGATTAGCTTCATGCTTCATGCTGCACTTATTTATTTTGTGATTATTTTATATACAAGAATGAATTCGCTGAAGGCAACAGAACAAAAACAGCGAGAACTTCTAGAAGAAACGGAAAATACCCTGGCTGCATTTTTGATGGAAGTCAAAGAAGAGAATGACAAATTAACAAAAGTGGCAGCCGCTTCCCCTGATTTTTCTGCTGAAGAGCTGAAATCGGATCTTCAGACACCAAAGCAGCCACAACCACCAATTGAATCCCAGCAATCGGTCGAAAGTGAAGATCCCGTACCAGAGCACCTGTCGGCTCTCCTTAGCGAAGTTGAGGTGCAGGAAGAGAAGGTAAACGAACCCGTTCCACAACTTGAAACAGAGGCTTCTCTGCCTTCTGAAAGTGAAATAGATGAAACATTCGAGAACCAAGTGAAGACCTTATATGATGAAGGGCGATCACTAGAAGAAATAGCGAAAGAAATGAAAACTGGTAAGACAGAAATTGAGCTTTTATTAAAATTTAGCGGAAAGCTGTAAAGGATTCTTGATTGTCAGTCCATCATGTGTTATATTATTTCTTGGTGTTAAATACACACGCTTAATGATTCGTATGAAGGTGCTGCCGTGGCGCAGTTTTATGTGAACATGACTTAAGCGGAGGAAAAAAAACCATTATATTAGGAGGCAACAAAATGTCAGTTATTTCTATGAAACAATTGCTAGAAGCTGGTGTTCACTTCGGTCACCAAACTCGCCGTTGGAACCCAAAAATGAAGCGTTACATCTTTACAGAGCGTAACGGTATCTACATCATCGACCTTCAAAAAACGGTGAAAAAAGTAGAGGAAGCTTACAACTTCACGAAAAACCTTGCTGCTGACGGAGGAAAAATCCTTTTCGTTGGTACGAAAAAGCAAGCACAAGATTCAGTGAAAGAAGAAGCAATCCGTTCTGGTATGTTCTATGTGAACCAACGCTGGCTTGGTGGAACTTTAACAAACTTTGAAACAATCCAAAAACGTATTAAACGTTTGAAAGATATTGAAAAAATGCAAGAAAACGGTACATTCGAAGTTCTTCCTAAGAAAGAAGTCGTTCAACTGAAAAAAGAATTAGAGCGTCTTGAAAAATTCCTAGGCGGAATCAAAGACATGAAGAGTCTTCCGGATGCACTTTTCATTATCGACCCTCGTAAAGAGCGTATTGCAGTTGCAGAAGCTCGTAAATTGAATATCCCAATCATCGGTATCGTTGACACAAACTGTGATCCAGACGAAATTGATGTTGTGATCCCTGCAAACGATGATGCAATCCGTGCTGTAAAACTTCTAACTGCTAAAATGGCAGATGCGATTCTTGAGTCTAAACAAGGCGAAGAAGAAGCTGTTGTAGAAGAAACGACAGAAACTGAAACAACAACTGCGTAACCTATTCAAAAGGTGATAAGAGGGAAATGCCTTTTATCACCTTTTTTTCACCTAGTAATCCGTGTTTTAACATAGAAGGAGGAAATGTAAAATGGCAATTACTGCTCAATTAGTTAAAGAACTGCGTCAAAAAACTGGTGCAGGTATGATGGACTGTAAAAAAGCGTTAACAGAAACTGATGGTGACATCGAGAAAGCAATCGACCTTCTAAGAGAAAAAGGAATCGCAAAAGCTGCGAAAAAAGCAGACCGTATTGCGGCAGAAGGATTAACTCTTATCAAAACTGATGGCAACACAGGCGTCATCCTAGAAGTGAACTCTGAGACTGACTTCGTTGCGAAAAACGAAGGATTCCAAGCACTTCTTAATGAACTTGCTGATCATTTGCTTGCTGCTAAACCTGCAACAATTGAAGAAGCTCATGCTTCTAAAATGGAAAACGGTTCAACAGTTGAAGAGCATATCACTTCTGCAATTGCGAAAATCGGAGAGAAAATCACTCTACGTCGTTTCTCTGTCATCACAAAAGAAGATAATGCTGCATTCGGTTCTTACCTGCACATGGGCGGACGTATCGGTGTGTTAGCTGTTCTTAACGGAACAACTGACGAAGAACTTGCAAGAGACATCGCAATGCACGTTGCAGCTGTAAACCCTAAATACATTTCTCGTGACCAAGTGTCAGAAGAAGAAGCAAACCGTGAGCGTGAAGTATTAACTCAGCAAGCGCTTCAAGAAGGAAAGCCTGAAAACATCGTAGCTAAAATGGTAGAAGGCCGTCTAAACAAATTCTTCGAAGAAATTTGCTTACTTGACCAAGCGTTCGTTAAAAACCCAGATGAAAAAGTGAAACAAGTTGTAGCTGCGAAAAATGCAACTGTTCAAACTTATGTTCGCTATGAAGTGGGCGAAGGTATCGAAAAACGTCAAGACAACTTTGCTGAAGAAGTTATGAGCCAAGTGAAAAAATAATGTTTGAAAAGCTCTCTGGGGCTTTTTTAGGGAGCACAAGCACTGTGTTCCCTATTTTTTAGAGGATATTGATTTACAAAAGGCAGTTTCTTACGCATAATAAGAGACGGTATAGTATACACTTGGAGGTTATCATGAGCAAACCGAAATATAATCGCATTGTACTGAAGCTAAGTGGCGAAGCACTAGCGGGTGATGCTGGAAATGGAATTAACCCAACTGTCATTCAATCCATTGCAAAGCAAGTAAAAGAAATTGCAGAGCTTGATGTTGAAGTTGCAGTCGTTGTAGGCGGAGGAAACCTTTGGCGTGGAAAGACAGGCAGTGATCTAGGAATGGATCGTGCAACAGCAGACTACATGGGTATGCTGGCAACAGTGATGAACTCACTGGCGTTACAGGACAGCCTAGAAACGCTTGGCATTCAGTCTAGAGTGCAAACCTCTATCGAAATGAGACAGGTTGCAGAACCATACATAAGAAGAAAAGCGATCCGTCATCTTGAGAAGAAACGTGTCGTCATTTTTGCTGCTGGAACAGGTAACCCTTATTTCTCTACAGATACTACGGCAGCACTTCGAGCAGCAGAAATTGAAGCAGATGTCATTTTAATGGCGAAAAATAATGTAGATGGTGTCTACAGTGCTGATCCTCGTACAGATGCGGATGCAGTAAAATATGATAAGCTTTCATATCTTGATGTACTTAAAGAAGGGCTTGCTGTAATGGATTCTACTGCGTCCTCATTATGTATGGACAATGACATTCCATTAATTGTCTTCTCCATTATGGAAGAAGGAAATATTAAACGTGCCGTAAATGGCGAATCAATCGGAACGATCGTGAGGGGGAAATAACGTGTCAAAAGAAGTGTTGAACCAAACGAAAGAAAAAATGGAAAAAGCTGTACAAGCATACGGACGTGAGCTTGCAACTGTTCGTGCAGGCCGTGCAAATGCTTCACTGCTTGATAAAGTGACAGTTGATTATTACGGTGCACAAACACCTCTTAACCAAATTGCGTCAATCACAGTGCCAGAAGCACGTATGCTGATTATCACACCTTACGATAAAACAGCAATCGGTGATATCGAAAAAGCGATCCAAAAGTCTGATCTTGGCATCACGCCAACAAGTGACGGAAATGTGATCCGCATTGCGATTCCTGCGCTGACAGAAGAAAGACGTAAAGAGCTTGTGAAAGTAGTAAAAAAATACTCAGAAGAAGCAAAAGTAGCTGTTCGTAACGTTCGTCGTGATGCAAACGATGATTTGAAAAAGCTTGAGAAAAATGGGGAGATCACTGAAGATGAATTAAGATCATCAACAGAGGATGTCCAAAAATTGACAGATGAATATGTCGCTAAAATTGATGACGTGACGAAAGATAAAGAAAAAGAAATCATGGAAGTTTAAGAAAAAACTATGTACAATAGATAATAGTGAAAAGACCCTCTTCATGTTTACAGGGGGTTTTTTTGTTAATACTGTTGATGACTATATTATTAGCGGGAACGCAACCTTTTTGGGTGATGGAGGAATCTCATGCTCAATATACTCAAAAATTGGAAGAATCAGCAAACAGCAGCTTCCAACTTAGAAAGCCTGACAAAAGAAGACATATTAAATGGAGAAATTCCTGAACATATCGCCATTATCATGGATGGGAACGGAAGATGGGCGAAAAAACGTGCTCTTCCACGGGTAGCAGGTCATCATGAAGGAATGAAAGTCGTCAAGCGCATGACAAAGCTTGCAAATGAGCTGAATGTCAAAGTGCTGACTTTGTATGCTTTCTCTACGGAAAATTGGAAACGTCCAAAACTAGAAGTAGACTTTTTAATGAAACTTCCTGAAGAATTTTTAAACATCTACCTGCCTGAACTCATCGAGGAAAATGTCCGTGTGCGTTTAACAGGTGATCCAGACGGCCTCCCGCAGCATACGAAAAAAGCGGTAGAGAATGCAGTAAAGAGTACGGCAAATAACGACGGACTCGTTTTGAACTTTGCGCTCAACTATGGGGGGCGCACAGAAATCGTCTCCGCATGCAGACAAATTTCTGAAATGGTCAAAGAAGGTAAGCTTCAAGCAGAAGACATCACAGAAGAGATGTTTTCAGCTTATTTAATGACAGAATCTCTTCAAGATCCGGATTTGCTCATTCGCACGAGTGGAGAAATTAGATTAAGCAACTTTATGCTTTGGCAAATTGCTTACAGCGAGTTTGTCTTTACGGATGTGCTTTGGCCTGACTTTTCTGATGAGCACCTTATAGGCGCTATTGGAGAGTACCAGCGCCGCGGCCGGAGGTTCGGTGGAATTTAGAGGGTGGTGCAGATGAAACAAAGAATTTTGACGGGTGTTTTGGCAGCTGCAGTCTTTTTACTTGCTGTGATATATGGACAGATGCCATTTACCCTGCTGATTTATTTAATGGGAAGTGTCGCTCTCTTTGAGCTTTTAAGAATGAAAAAAATCTCGATTTTCAGCTTTCCTGGTATTGTCAGCTTAATATTGCTTTGGCTTTTAATGGGCGGAGACAACAGTTTCTTCCCAAACGTGGACGCATCAAAAATGCAGATTGCTTTATTCGCAGTCTTAATACTTTTAACTTATACAGTTTTGAGCAAAAACTCTTTCACATTCGATGAGGTTGCTTTTGTTGTATTAGCCACATTATATATTGGCGTTAGTTTCTATTATTTTATCCAAATTAGAGGCTTATATGGCATGAGTGCGATCTTCTTCGCAGCAGTGATTATTTGGTCTACTGACTCAGGAGCCTACTTTATTGGGAAATCTATGGGGAAACGAAAGCTTTGGCCAGAAATCAGCCCAAACAAAACAGTAGAAGGATTTATCGGCGGAATCGTCACAGCGGTCGTGTTGTCACTTGTGTTTCAGGCGGTTACAGGATTTTTGCCATCATATCTGCTTGTGATGTTTATTACTCTTTTACTCAGTATCTTTGGACAGCTTGGCGACCTAGTGGAATCTGCTTTAAAGCGTCATTATCACGTGAAGGATTCAGGGACAATTCTCCCTGGCCATGGCGGAATTTTGGACAGGTTTGACAGCTTTTTATTCGTTCTGCCGTTTTTATACTTACTGCTCGCAACGTTTGCCAGCTAACCTCATAGAAACTTATTGAACGAGAGAAGGAGTGGCAATTTGAAATATATTTCGCTATTAGGCGCAACAGGATCAATTGGAGAACAAACGTTAGATGTGATCAGGCAGCACCCGGACAAATTTAAGCTGAAAGCCATGACCTTTGGCAGAAATATAGCAAAAGCGATTCCGATCATTGAGCGCTTTCAGCCTGAATTCGTTGGCTGTGTAGACGAAGAAACCTATCACATGCTAAAAAATCATTCATTTGCATACGGTGTGAAGCTGGCTGCTGGTGATGAAGCCAACATCGAGGCAGCGACCTATGATGCAGTGGACGTAGTGGTTAATGCACTTGTAGGAAGTGTTGGACTTGTTCCAACATTAAAGGCCATTGAACAAAAAAAGACGATTGCACTCGCAAATAAGGAAACACTTGTAACAGCTGGTCATATAGTAAAAGAGTATGCTAAAACATATGATGTACCTTTACTTCCTGTCGATAGTGAGCATTCCGCTATTTTTCAATGCCTGCAAGGTGAACAAGCTAAAAATATTGAACGCTTAATCGTGACAGCTTCAGGTGGTAGTTTCCGAGATAAAAAACGAACTGAACTTGAAGGTGTTACGGTTGAAGAAGCGCTGAACCACCCGAACTGGTCGATGGGAGCGAAAATTACCATTGATTCAGCGACGATGATGAATAAGGGGCTCGAGGTGATTGAGGCACATTGGTTGTTTGATATCCCTTATGAACAAATTGATGTGCTGCTACATAAAGAGAGCATTATCCATTCGATGGTGGAATTTCACGACAAAAGCGTCATGGCTCAGTTAGGGACACCTGACATGAGAGTGCCTATTCAATATGCACTCACATACCCTGACAGGGCGCCGTTACAAGAAGCGAAATCATTGAACCTTTGGGAGATTGGACAATTGAATTTCCAAAAAGCGGATTTTGACAGGTATCGCTGCTTACATTTTGCTTATGAATCAGGTAAAATAGGAGGGACAATGCCTGCTGTACTTAATGCAGCAAATGAAATAGCAGTCGATGCATTTCTGAAAGGCAAAGTAACGTTCCTGCAAATTGAAGAATTGATTGAAAAGGCACTAATTAGACATCATGTGATTTCAACGCCTAGTTTGCAAGATATCCATGAAGTGGACAAAGATACACGAGACTTTGTTCAATCAATCCTCACATAAGGTGGTATGTTCGTGAATACAGTGATTGCGTTTATTATTATTTTTGGAACGCTCGTTTTTTTCCACGAGCTTGGCCATTTAATTATGGCGCAGCGCGCGGGGATTTTATGCCGCGAGTTCGCAATTGGTTTTGGGCCGAAGATTTTCTCCTTTAAACGAAAGGAAACCGTTTATACCATTAGACTCCTCCCTATTGGCGGATTTGTGAAAATGGCTGGAGAAGACCCTGAAGTCATCGAAATTAAACCAGGTCATACAGTGGGGCTCTTATTCAATGAGCAAAATGAAGTAGAAAAGATCATTTTAAATGATAAAGAAAAATATCCTGATGCACTTGTCATCGAAGTGGAGCAGATCGATTTAGATCATGCCATGAGAATCTCGGGATATGAAGCTGGAAATGAAGATATTCTGACTGGCTACAATGTCAGTCAAACAAGCTTCTATATTGCAGATGGTGAAGAAATTCAAATTGCACCATACAATCGTCAATTTGGTTCAAAAACAGTTTGGCAGCGAATTAAAGCCATCGCAGCTGGACCAATTATGAACTTTATCCTGGCGTATGTGATTTTGGTTGCTTTAGGCTTTATCCAAGGGGTAACCGTTGATGATCCTGTACTCGGTAAGCTGACGAAAGACGGCCGAGCGGCGGAAGCTGGACTGATGCAGGGAGATCACATCGTGTCCATTAACGGCGAGAAAATGAATTCTTGGACAGACGTCGTTCAAACAGTTCAAAAGAACCCTGAGAAAAAAATGAATGTCGTCATTGACCGAGACGGCAAAGAAAGCACTGTGCAGGTTGTACCAGAAGCTGTGAAAGCTGACGGAAAAAGTATTGGCCGTTTCGGATCATATCCGCCAACGGAAAATGGATTTTTGAAAGTCATTTCATCTTCAGGCACAACCGTCATTTCAACGGCAGGTCTGATCTTAACGAACTTGCAAAAAATTGTCACAGGACAATTTTCACTAGATATGTTAGCAGGTCCTGTTGGAATTTATGACATGACAGGAGAAGTAGCCAAACAAGGTGTGTTAACATTAATGCAGTTTGCGGCGTTCCTCAGTATCAACCTAGGCATCGTGAATTTGTTACCGATTCCTGCATTAGACGGAGGACGTTTACTATTCTTATTTGTTGAAGCCATTCGCGGTAAACCAATTAATCGTGAGAAAGAAGCACTTGTTGTCTTTATTGGTGTTGCTTTCCTCATGCTGTTAATGTTAGTGGTAACGTGGAATGACATCCAGCGGTTATTTTTATAAAAACCATTCTCTCTTGTTTCTCATTCCGGGAAACAAGAGTTTTTGTGAGAAGTCCTATTTCATAAATGAGGTGTAACGACATGAGACAATCCCTGACTTTCATTCCAACTCTTCGAGAGGTGCCGGCAGATGCTGAGGCAAAAAGCCATCAACTCTTAGTAAGAGCTGGATTTATTAGACAAAATACAAGTGGAATCTATCATTATCTGCCGCTTGCGCATAAAGTCATTCAGCATATTCAATCCATCGTCCGCAAGGAAATGGAAAAGGCAGGCGCAGCTGAGCTGTTAATGCCAGTGCTCCAGCAGGCAGAAATGTGGCAAGAGTCAGGAAGATGGTATACATACGGTTCAGAACTGATGCGTATGAAGGATCGCCATGGCCGCGAATTTGCGCTTGGTCCAACCCACGAAGAAGTGATTACATCACTAGTACGCAGTGAAGTGAAATCGTATAAGAAGCTACCTTTAACTCTATATCAAATTCAATCAAAATTCCGTGATGAACAGAGACCACGCTTTGGACTGCTGCGCGGACGTGAATTTATTATGAAGGATGCATACTCATTCCATTCTTCACCAGAAAGCCTCGACGAGACATACAACAAAATGTTTACAGCTTATTCTAATGTGTTCTCAAAAGTAGGTCTCAATTTTAGACCAGTCATTGCAGATTCTGGGGCAATGGGCGGAAAAGATACACATGAGTTCATGGCACTCTCAGAGGTCGGAGAGGATACCATCGCTTATTCTGATACTTCCTCATATGCTGCAAACATTGAAATGGCTGAGGCTGTATATCACGGAGAAGAAGCAAATCCTGCGGACTTCAAAGAGCTTGAAAAAGTCCACACGCCGCAAGCGAAAACAATCCAAGATGTGGCTGGATTTTTAGAAGTTGAT
>NZ_LKCP01000040.1:0-79137 GCF_001518755.1 Bacillus sp. AM 13(2015)
AGCTCAAATCCATTAGATTTGAGCTTCAGCGTGTAGACAAACCATCGCGTTCGGTGTCAGGTCTGCAAAGGTTTTCTATCATGCTGAAAAGAAAAAAGCTAAAATGCACATCATTTTAGCTTTTTTTCAATGGCGACCACAAAAGGCGGGTCGTTTTGAATATTCATGTATTGATATGATAAAACTTGTACTTCTTCATGAGACAGTGATCTGCAATAGTCGAGAAGCACTTCTTTTTCTCTTTTACCTTCGGGATGTCCATGGTAGATCACAAGGACGATCAGTCCTCCGGGTTTGAGCCATTCGAGGAGTTGTTTAATCGCTTCAATGGTTGTATGCGCCTGAGTGGTAACGGCTTTATCGCCTCCGGGCAGATACCCAAGGTTAAACACTGCACCAGATATATGTCCATAAACATCCTTCGGCAGATGATCCGCCAGTTTTTCATGTCCATCATGGATCAGGTGAACGTAAGGATATTGATCGCCAAGCCTTTTGCTTGTCTGCTGCAAGGCTTCCTCTTGCACGTCGAATGCAAACACTTGACCATCAGTTCCTACAAGGTCAGCTAAATAGAGTGTATCGTGGCCGTTTCCCATTGTTGCATCTATGACGATGTCGCCTTTTTGACACGCGCGTTCTAACAGCTCTTTACTAAAAGGAAGCATGCGTTTCAAAATCATTTTGCTGCTTCTTCCAATCTGACGAAACGTTTCCCTTGGTAGCTGTTACGTCTTTCAAGCTCAGCATTAATGGCATTTAGTACTTCCCACTTATTTACACTCCACATTGGACCAACCATTAATTCAATTGGGCCGTCTCCTGTAATACGATGAATAATCATTTCTGGAGGAAGAATCTCCAGCTGATCACAAACAAGCTGAACATATTCCTCCTGGCTTAAAAACTCAAGCTTTCCTTTTTCATATTGCTTGACCATTGGGGTCCCTTTTAAAAGGTGAAGCAAATGAATTTTAATTCCTTGCACATCTAAATCCGCAACAGCTTTTGCTGTTTCCATCATCATGTCCCGGTTTTCAAGAGGCAATCCGTTGATAATATGCGAGCAGACACGAATTCCGTGTTTTCTCAGCTTTTCTACACCTTCAACGTAGCATTCATAATCATGAGCACGGTTAATGAGCATCGCTGTCCGTTCGTGTACCGTTTGAAGACCGAGCTCTACCCATAGGTAAGTGCGTTCGTTTAATTCGGCTAAATACTCCACTACGTCATCCGGCAGACAGTCAGGTCTTGTTGCAATGGATAGACCTACGACACCATCCAGGTTCATGACGGTTTCATATTTTTCTTTTAGGACAGGAAGCGGCGCGTGTGTGTTTGTATACGCCTGAAAATACGCCATGTATTTTCCGTCTTTCCATTTTGTATGCATCCGGTCTTTGATCTCATTAAATTGAGTGATGAGATCATCAGCCCGGTTTCCTGCAAAATCACCAGAACCAGCGGCACTGCAAAATGTACAGCCGCCGTGGGCTACGGTACCATCACGGTTTGGGCAGTCAAAGCCGCCGTCTAAGGCTACTTTAAATACTTTATGACCAAAGTGTTCACGCAAATGGTAGTTCCATGTGTGATAACGTTTTTCGCTGTTTGAATATAAAAAAGGGTTATGCTGATCCAAGTCAGTAACCTCCTTGCGTAATAATAGGCATCCTTAAAGTTTAACAAAAATCACGAAGGAGGACAATTGAATCTGTCCAACATTTTCTTTAGTGAAAAAGCTTTACATGGGCAAAATAGGCGGGAGCGATGATGAAATGGAGGGAATGTAAGATGGCAACAAGGCAGTCGATCGATGAATTTATCCAAAAAAGTACTGAAACCCTTGAGTTTGCAAGTGAGCAATTTGATTTGAGCTCACGACAGGAACATTATAATGAGGAAGAATTTTCTAAAGCACAGCTCATGCTTGAGAATACGGTCAACGAATTAGAAAAATTAAAAGATGTCGCCAATGACCAGCAAAGAGAACGGTTAGACAGGGCGCGTGTTCAAATTCAGAGCTTGCAAAACCAAATGATATTAGGAATTTCTTACGATAATGTTTGATGAACAGATCCTTCTTAAAGGGTCTGTTTTATTTTTTGGATGTTTTCGCAAAGATTGTTGTTTTTGGATATATATTTGTAATTGGTTTTTATTCTGTTAAAATATGTTATATAAAGAAATTGCAAATATCTTTAATCAAGGGGGTAGAAAAAATGTTGGAGACCCTTCCTAATTGGTTTTGGGCATTATATTACTTGTTTTTCTTAGCAACATTTGGAACTGCAATATTCAGTGTTGTGAAAAATAAACATAGGGGATTGTCCATTCTAACCATTGTATTTACTGTTACAATTCCGATTATTAGCCTGATAAATAGCATTGGTAGAGTAGAAGGAATGAATGAATTTGAACACTTATTTAGTCAATTGCAACAGGGGGCAGTTTGGTCTATCTATACAGTTATAGGCTATATATTTTTATTAGTATGGTGGGTGCTAATCCTGTTCAAAAGCAAGTCCAAAAACCAAGTAATAGTATCTAATTAAAACCTTGTAGAGACCTTAATATTGGGGTCTTTTATTATTGCACTTCTCAACATCTAAACTGTACTATAATTAGATTTTTGACACGCTAAAACAAGCCTTTGCTCTACTCGTTTTTCAAATGCTAAATTCTTTTCCTTATCAAGCCATCGGAACCAGTAGAGGTAGTTGTCCAATATTTTTTTGCAACTCCTTGAAAACGCTCCATACACTTTTACAGGCGATTATGAAAAATTATTAACGTGTTAAATGTGGTAAATCCACTTCTTTACACGCTGTTTTTGACGCTCATTGACTGTTCATGTTGTAATCCTGTTATCTTTGCGAACTTTTTATAATTTGTTGCTGTTTCAGTGCATAGCAAAGCAGAAGGGTGAATATACTCACCCTTCTGCTTTAACACGATCTGTTCCTGCCTTGCAATTACACTTCCATTACGGTCTTGTGCTACGACAACAGCATTTTAAGGTTAGAAATACCTCTCTTTTCGTCCTTTTCTCCACGCTTTTTGGCTTTTCTATGGGTGATTTCTCGCCCCTTCATAGACTCACGAAAGAAAGTTTCATCACTTTCAACGATACCTTAAAGTTGATTAAATCCGAAACTGCCTGATGCGTTCAAGATTTTATGTCTCCAATAAAATGCGGCGGAAATGTGTATTTTAAGGCGTTCAGCAATTTTGGGTACAACCATAAACCAGAAGCAAATCTGGCTTCACGAATGCTTTTAAGTAGTTTTGTCATTTTATCTGGTTCGTCTGGAAACAAGTCTTGTTTCATTACGTTAAACAAGGCTAATTGCTCTGATTTGGTTAAATTGCTGAACTCTTCATAAACATTTTCCCACATACTTAAACGCCTCCCGAATGCCCACTGTAACAACCTTTTAACAGTATAATCAAGAGAGCAACAATCTTTACGAAAACAGCCTATTTTTTTCTAGAGTCTCTTGACTTTTCAATTAAGTGTCTATATTGTATTAAGTGTACTACATCAACTAATACACTACAGACACTTAAAAAGTGAAGAAAGGTGTTCAACCATGAAAAAAGAAAAAAAGCCAATCAATTTGAAGTGGATGGTGCTGGCTGTTGCGTTAGCATGTACATTTTTTTTCGTTCTCGTTTTCATTGGTTTTGAAGTTCAAAAAGATTTGATACCCAATTCGGTCCCTTTAATGCAAGGACATGAACAAGCGATAGGACTGCAAAAGCATGAATGAGGAAAGAGGGAGCCATCATGATCCAAATAGATCCAAGAAGCGCTGCGCCAATATATGAACAAATCATTGAGCAGCTCAAAATTTTATGTTTAAAAGGCGTGATGAAGCCAGGTGACAAACTGCCCTCTGTCAGAGAGCTCGCCACCATTATTATTGCCAACCCAAACACCGTCAGCAAAGCGTATAAAGAACTTGAACGGGAAGGGATTATTGAAACGCTAAGAGGCCGTGGTACGTATGTAACAGAAGGTGCTCAGTTAAAGCTGAATGAAGGGAAGGTGCTCGAGATGAAAGAACAGTTAAGACAACTCATCATAGAAGCTCATTATGCCGGTATTGATATTCATCAACTGAAGGAATGGCTAGAAGAGATCGGCTCAAGTCTTAAAGGAGGAAAACAAGTTGATTGAGGTCAGAAATGTATCAAAAACTTTAAATGGACGCCAAGTCCTCAGTGACGTTTCCTTCAAAATAGGAAAAGGTGAGATCTTCGGTCTGTTAGGGCGGAATGGCTCTGGAAAAACAACGCTTCTCCGATTGATACAGCAAATTCTTCTTCCGGATGAAGGAGAGATTTATTTCAAAGACGTGCTGGTGAAAGACCACCCGCTAGTCAAGCAAAATATTGTATATATGCCGGTCGTAAATCCTTACTTTGACAGGTACAATTATGGACAGCTTGTAAAGCTTTTAAAACAACTGTATCCAAAGTTTGACGTGACATATGCCAATGAGCTTGTGAACCGGTATGAGATCCCGGAAAAAGTGAAATATCGTGAATTGTCGACAGGATTAAAGAAACAGCTGTCGCTCATTTTAAGCTTTGCGATCAAACCAGCGGTCATTTTATTGGATGAGCCGACTGATGGAATCGACGCTGTGACAAGAAATGATGTGCTTCAGCTCATGATCGACGAAGTGGCAGAACGTGAAACATCGATTCTCATTACATCTCACCGTTTAGAAGACATTGAGCGTATGTGTAATCGAATCGGATTTTTAGAAGGAAATGAACTCACAAGTGTCATGGATTTAGATGAATTAAAGGATGACTATGTCAAAATCCAAATGGCCTTTGAAGAAGATATGAACTTAAGTATTCGTAAAAATGGCGTTGCGATTTTGGATCAAGCGGGCGTTTTCTATACAGCGCTTGTTCTTAAAACCGACGTGGAGGCTAAAGAGTACTTGAAGTCACTAAAGCCAAAAGTATGGCATGAACTGCCTGTGAATTTAGAAGAAGTATTCATTGCGAAGTTTGGAGGGAAACGCAGATGGTAAAGCGGCAATTATTATATAAGGAGTGGAAGCAGTCTGAGCTGACATTCATTTTAGTGATGCTCGTTGCTACGCTTGCGACACCCTTCGCATTCTTAATGGAATATTCTTCTTTTCAAACGTGTCTAAACGATACAGAGTGTATTGTCGATTCACCGCGTTTTTCATATTTCTTTAATACAGATGCTTTCCTCTCCCTTTCTTGGTTAATGGGGCTCTTCTTTGCTGTCATTCAGCTGGGATTTGAGAGAAATAAAGGGCACATGGACTTTACCTTATCTTTACCGTTTAGCAGAAGTGCAATTTATCACACAAAGTTTTTCTTAGGTGCTGGAATCATTGCAGTCGTTCATGCCGTTTCTTTTATTCTTACCTATTTACTTATTTTAGGACTTAATCCGTTGGAAACATCTGGTTTTCATAATGGTTATGTCATTTCGCTTGTCACCTCCTTGATGTTTTATAGTTTATTTTTTGCAGCGGGTACTTTAACTGGAAGTTCCATTTCACAAGCAATTGTTGGGTTCAGCACAGCTACTTTACCCTTTTTAGTGATCGGATTACCGCTTCTTCATTTAGATATTATCATCAAGACAAGTGGTAGTTGGGTAGATAAGAGCTTCACGTATTTGTTAGTGCCTATGTCTCCAATTACTTATATTACAACGCACCCTTTCCAACCCGATTATCCTTATTGGTTCACGGGTGAAGAATTCATTATACCTATTGTCATGATGGTTCTGTTCTATCTAATTGGCTTAATTAGCTTTATAAAACATCCAATTGAAAGAAATGGCCGCTTCTTCCTTTACTCAAATATGGATAGACCGATTCAGATTATGGTCATTGTCTTCGGTGTTCTAGGGTTTGGGTGGTTTGGATTTGCTTCAGATAATTCCATATTTGGTTATATTGCTGGCATGCTCATCGGTGGAGCTGTGGGCGCACTAACGAGTTATTTCTTAATCTATCGAAAAAGATAAACAGAGAGCAGGGGAGTAGAGATGATTCAGATTCAAGCATTAGATCATGTATTTAAAATTGGTAAAAAAGGCAGGGAAAATGAAATTCCTGTACTAAAAGGGATTGACCTGTCCATTAAAAGAGGCGATATTGCTTGTATTGTTGGACGAAGTGGTTCAGGGAAATCGACTTTGTTGAACTTAATATCAGGTTATATTACGCCAACGAGTGGACAAATTACCATTGATGGCACCAATGTGACTGGCTTTAATGAAAAAGAATGGGCAGACTTTCGCTTAGACCACTTTGGCTTTATCTTTCAAAGCTTTCAGTTGATTGGGAGCTTAACAACGTATGAGAATGTTGAACTTCCGCTCACTTTAAAAGGTGTGAAGCCGTCTGAACGAAAAGAGAAAGTAAAAGAAATGCTGAAACGAGTAGGTCTTGAACATCACGCAGGACATTACCCAAATGAGCTGTCAGGCGGACAGCAGCAGCGTGTGAGTATTGCAAGAGCCTTGATTTTAAATCCATCTATTATTTTAGCGGATGAACCAACAGGGAGTCTCGATTCAGAAACTGAAGGAGAAATTCTAGCCTTTATCCAGCAGCTCAATCGTGAAAAAGGAATTACATTCGTCATCATTACACATGACGATGAAGTCGCTTCAATCGCAGACACAACGTTCCAGCTTCACGATGGTGTATTAAAGAAAGGGGAACAATCCATTGAAATTTAGAGATCAGGTCAAATTCATAAGAAGAAACATGAAGAAAAATAGATTGCGTGTGTTTATGACCATTCTTGCGACGACAATGGCATGCTCTTTCTTAATCGTTTTAGCGTCTGTCGGTTTTGGTTTGCAAAAATCAGCTCAAGATGAAATTATGAAGCAGCAAATCATCACAGAAATTAAAGTGTTAGGAAAAGAAAAAGGAGACGTCAAGATTGATGATTTAAAGAAATATGATCATGTAAAATCTGTTGTCTCAAGAACATCGATCATTCCATCGGTTAACGTCGAGCTCGATAACCGTTCAAGTGAAACGCAGGCTGCTTTGACCGATATGAAAGAAGAAAAAGAAGCAGGGCTTGAACTAGACCGAGGAAAAGTCCCAACGTCAGCGAACGAAATTGTGGTTGGGTATCATATGGCGCAGCAACTGTGGACAAAAAAAGAACGCGAAGCCTATGAAAAAGAATTAAATCAGACGTCAAATGGTGAAGAAACACCGAAGGAGCCTAAAGGCTACACGAAGGATATTTTAAATAAAGTGATTCAAATCAAAGTGCCAAAACTAAATGAAGAAAATGAAGTCGTCAAAGAAAAAACATTTGATTTCCGTGTAGTAGGTGTTTTGAAAAAGCCGAATTTGGAGTGGCAGGAGGATCATAAAATTCTGATTCCGAATGCTTATGAAAAAGAATTTGGCCAAATACTCGACCTGTCTCCTGAAGCAGGAAATGTCGAGAAAATGACCTCTGTTTATGCAGATAAATTCGACAATGTCGGTGCACTCACGGATAAACTAACAGATGAAGGCTACCAAGTCATCTCTGTGACGAATCAGCTAGAAGGAATGGCTATGTTCTTTACAGTCTTCAAAATTGGACTTATTTTTGTCGGATGTATTGCAGTCATTATTTCTGCCATCGGTATTTTCAATACGATGACCATGGCGGTAACAGAGCGAACACAAGAGATTGGGATTATGAAAGCCATTGGCGCGAATCCATCCATTATCAAGCGAATGTTCTTAATGGAAAGTGCTTATATTGGAGTCATCGGATCAATCATCGGTATTATCATCTCATATTTGATTAGTTTCGCCGTTAATTTAATCATCCCAGCCATTTTGTCGTCCATGTCTGAGGGAGGATCAAGCGATCAATTCTCGATTACTTTTTCCTATATTCCGCTTAGCCTTGTGATTACAGCAACAGTGATCAGCGCAGGGGTAGCGATCATCTCAGGGCTGAACCCGGCACGTAAGGCAACAAAAACGAATGTATTATCAGCTTTAAGAAGAGAAATTTAAAAAAGAACCTCCTGAAAACCCGATTGGGCGCTCAGGAGGTTCTTTTTAATCTTAATTAAACATCGCTATTGCTTAGGTGCCCTGTATCCTGGCACGTCTCAGCCTCTTCTACGGAGCAGAACATTTTGGTTACATTCTTTGTTCTAGAGTAGTATCTGCTGCTTGGTGTGTGATAAATACCGTTGACACTCCCTTTAATGTTACAGGCAGCTGATTCTTTTTTTGTTTCCTTTTGTGATTCATGACCGCCTGTGCTTTTTCCTTCATCTTTAGGAGCAGATCGCTGGACGGTGGAAGATTTCGTATCGCTGCTACTATTCTTGTTTTCTTGTTTAAGTGTTTCATTGCTGGAGGTAAGCTTGTCTATTTTCTCTTCAAGCGATTGAATGGTCTTTTCTTGCTGTTTGACCGTTTCTTTTTCTGAGGTGATCGTTTCTAGTTTTTTTTCCAGCTTTTCTTTTTCCTTCTCCGCGTCTTCTAAAGAGGAGGTAAGCGACTCTTTATCAGCTTTTAAGCTCGAAATGTCAGCTGAGAGCTCCTTTTGATCCTTTAAAAGCTGTTCGGAAGATGGATCGGCTTGTGCTTTTGGTGAATTTGCAGCAGCAAGCGGTAATGACATAATGGAAAAGAAGAGACCAATGATCAAAAAAGGATAGAATAGTTTCTTTGAAAAAATCAGCTCGTTCTTGCGTTTGAGTAAGAAGAAATTGACGGCATATCCGATGGCAAAACAGACACATAAAAGACCTATGATGAGTAACAACATATCTAACAGCCCCCCTAAATTGCTATTTACACCTATCATACCTCATTTTTCCATTTTGGGAAGCGGTTCAACTAAAAAAACCCTGTTTACACAGGGTTTTCAGCTAATGGTAATCCTTTTATGGCTTCTTTTACTGTCAAATAAGTGATCGTATTCTGGAAATCTGTATCGAGGTCTTTCATTTTCATCGCAAGCTGCGGTTTGATTCCAGTGATGATTAGTTCGGTTCCCGTTAGATTGAGAAGATGATGCAGTTTGAAAATGCGTGCTGCGACGGAATCATCGACTTCGATTAAACCAGAAAGGTCGACAATTAAATAATCATCCTTTGAATCATCTAATATACAGGTTAACTTAGCGACAATGGCATCAAAGCGCTCTTCAGATAATTTCCCGATAAGCGGAAGGGCAGATACACCATTTTTGATTGGGACGATTGGCGTCGAAAGAGAGGTGACTTCCTGTAAGGAATCTTCTAGGAGCTGTTCATATTCTTTCTGTTTCGTAATATCCTTTTGAAAACCAATGAAAAATGTTTTGTCATCTTGTTCAATGTATAGAGGATCTATATTGAGTTCATTCCAAAAAAAAGTGCCGTCTTTTTTATAATTTTTTAGCTGTGTGGTAATAGGTGTTTTGTTTTGAATTCCATGACGAATTAAAGCAAGCTGCTTTTGATCCGTGTCTTTTCCTTGAAGGAATCGACAATTACGCCCAAGAATCTCATCTGGTTTGTATCCAGTCATTTGTGTAAAGCCATGATTCACATAAACGATAGGGTTATCCTCTAAGGAAGGGTCTGTAATGACAACACCGATGCGCGCATGATCCAGCGCTTTTTTGATGAGTTCAAGCTGTTTTTGCAAGCCGAAAATGTTCGAGCTGACCATATTACCCTCCTTTGCTGCTATAAGACATATCAAGTGGTTGTCTTTTCAACCAAATGAATCCTTATAAACGTAACATAACATATGTTCTGTTTCAACGATTGCAAACGCTTTGTTAAATTTGTCATCATAGTTTGTCCTCCATTAGAATAGAGTAAGTAAGGAGACTTTTCATTAGAAAAAGAAGGAATCAATTACTCAACATTCATAAAATGACAAAAATAGTTAATATGGATTAGGTAAAAATGATTCCAATGCATCAAGATTGTTTTTAGGTCATTCACATATAATGGAAGAAACAAGCTTTTTTTCTTCGTTAGAGAGAATAGACCTTTTACATGGATTATGACGGAACAGCAGAATGGCATTACAGGGGGCTGGACAGCCTGAAGTCGCTTTACTATTCTAAGGGCTTTAGGAAGGTGATGAAAATGCTGCAACAAGTCATTATTGCTTGCGCCATTGGAGGGGTCATGGGCATTCTCGGTCACGTAAAGAAAAAAGGCAGGCTAGAGAAGCCCAGAATGACAAAAAAGTTTATTTACTTAGGGTTTATTGAAGATTGGCTCGTTGGGATGATTGCCGCTACACTGCTTGTCTTATCCTCAAATCCCGAATCTAGTCTGCACTTGATCATCTTATCAATTATTTCAGGTTACGGAGGAGAAGCAGTTCTGCGAAGCTTTGATTTTGTAAGAGATCAGCGTTCACAGGATGCAGACTCCAGCCGTCATAACCGATCTCCACACGAATAATATCCTCTACTTTACCCTAGTCTAGGGTACATTCCCATTGTATACAAACCTGCTTGCACTTATGATCATAATTCTATAAAATACTACTTAGATGACGGTTACGATAAGAACAGTGAAGAGGAGTAGTAGGAAAGCAGTATTTGTCTTTAGAGAATTGACGGCTGGTGAAAGTCAATCAAATCTGCTTCTGAACTCGCCTCAGAGTTGCAGTTGCGTTAAAGCTTCTGTCGCATGTCTGCGTTAAAGATATTAAGTGAGCGTACGAACAGCATGTTACGCTAACAAGGGTGGTACCGCGGGAACCAAAAAATCTCTCGTCCCTTTCCAGGGATGAGGGTTTTTTGTTGATTTTAGAAAAATCTGAATTCTTGCAGTGGTCATCAAAGCAGATAAAGCCGTACATATTAAAGGAGGTTTTCACATTGAGTTTTCAGCATCGGGAAATTGAAAAGAAGTGGCAGGATTATTGGCTGACACATAAAACATTCGCCACATCTGACTCGGAAGATAAACCGAAGTTTTATGCGCTTGATATGTTTCCATATCCATCAGGAGCAGGGCTTCATGTCGGGCACCCTGAGGGCTATACAGCAACGGATATTTTATCACGCATGAAACGTATGCAGGGATATGATGTTCTTCATCCAATGGGATGGGACGCATTTGGTCTCCCGGCAGAACAGTATGCACTTGATACAGGGAATGACCCGGCGGCCTTTACAGAAGAGAACATCAATAACTTCCGCCGCCAAATTCAATCACTAGGGTTCTCGTATGATTGGGATCGAGAAATCAACACGACAGATCCGAATTACTACAAATGGACACAATGGATTTTCTTAAAATTGTACGAAAAAGGATTGGCCTATATCGATGAAGTACCAGTGAACTGGTGCCCAGCGCTTGGCACAGTGCTTGCAAACGAAGAAGTCATTGATGGAAAAAGTGAACGCGGAGGCCATCCTGTTGAAAGACGTCCTATGAAGCAGTGGATGCTAAAGATTACAGCATATGCGGACAGGCTGTTAGAAGATTTAGAGGACATTGATTGGCCTGAAAGCATCAAAGATATGCAGCGTAACTGGATCGGACGCTCTGAAGGTGCGCACGTTCATTTTGAAGTAGAAGGGCATAACGAACAGTTTACGGTTTTTACAACGCGTCCTGATACACTATTTGGTGCAACTTATGCGGTGCTTGCTCCAGAACATGCACTAGTTGAAAAAATTACATCAGCTACTCAAAAAGAAGCAGTCGAAGCATATATCAAAGAAATTCAATCGAAGAGTGATTTAGAGCGGACAGATCTTGCCAAAACGAAAACGGGTATTTTCACAGGGGCATATGCCATCAATCCGTTAAATGGTGAAAAAATGCCGATCTGGATTGCAGATTACGTGTTAGCCACTTATGGAACAGGGGCGATTATGGCCGTACCTGCTCATGATGAACGTGATTATGAATTCGCCAAAACCTTTGATCTTCCAATCAAAGAAGTTGTAGAAGGCGGAGACATCGAAAAAGAAGCCTACACAGGTGATGGAAAGCACATTAACTCTGATTTCCTAAATGGCTTAGGAAAAGAAGAGGCGATTGAAAAAGCGATTGCATGGCTTGAAGAACATCAAAAGGGTGAAAAGAAAGTCACATATCGTTTAAGAGACTGGCTATTCAGCCGTCAGCGCTACTGGGGTGAACCGATTCCAATCATTCATTGGGAAGACGGAACATCTTCAGCTGTTTCAGAGGAAGAGCTTCCACTGATCTTGCCTAAGACAACTGAGATTAAGCCAAGTGGTACAGGTGAATCACCATTGGCCAATATTAAAGACTGGGTTGAGGTTGTAGATCCTGTAACAGGTAAGAAAGGCCGCCGTGAAACGAATACAATGCCGCAATGGGCAGGCAGCTGCTGGTATTTCTTACGTTATATTGATCCTCATAACTCAGAAGAGCTTGCATCTCCTGAGAAGCTGAAGAAATGGCTTCCAGTTGATGTGTATATCGGCGGAGCAGAACACGCTGTACTACATCTTCTATATGCACGCTTCTGGCATAAATTCTTGTATGATATCGGTGTTGTTCCAACAAAAGAACCTTTCATGAAATTGTTCAACCAAGGCATGATTCTTGGGGAAAACAATGAAAAAATGAGTAAATCAAAAGGAAATGTGGTCAACCCGGATGATATCGTAGAATCTCATGGTGCAGATACATTACGACTTTATGAAATGTTCATGGGGCCTTTAGATGCGTCAATTGCTTGGTCTGAAACAGGACTTGATGGTGCTCGTCGTTTCCTTGATCGTGTATGGCGTCTATTTACAAATGAAGATGGCTCACTCAGTGATAAAGTGACAGAGCAATCTGGCGGCGCATTAGAACGCAGCTATCATGAAACCGTCATGAAGGTAACTGATCATTATGAAGGCTTGCGTTTCAATACAGGCATTTCACAATTAATGGTGTTTATCAACGATGCCTATAAGGCTGATACACTGCCGAAAGAATATGCAGAAGGCTTTGTAAAGCTTCTTTCTCCAATTGCACCGCATCTTGCAGAAGAGCTTTGGAATAAACTTGGTCATGAAGGGTCTATTTCTTATGAAGCATGGCCTCAATATGATGAGTCAAAGCTTGTCGACGATGAAGTAGAAATTGTCGTACAGCTTAACGGTAAAGTGAAAGCAAAATTAACCGTTCCTGCTGATGCAACAAGGGAGCAGTTAGAAGAGCTTGCGAAAAATGATGCACGCGTAAAAGAACAGCTTGAAGGGAAAACCATTCGCAAAGTGATTGCGGTTCCTGGGAAGCTTGTCAATATTGTTGCGAACTAATGATGACACCCATCGGTATGAACCGGTGGGTGTTCTTTATTTCCCGGGACATAATTTTGTCGAAAACAAGGTGATTCCTGCATCGGTCTCGTATTTTAACAGGTGATCAAGAAAATGAGGAGTGACGTCAATGGAAAAGGAAAGCAAACGTGAACAACTGCTCAGTCTGTTAGGAGAAATGCCAGAACGTCATCGCGTGGAGGCTTATACGTTAAAAATGGAGGAACGTGAATCATATGTAGTGGAAACACTTATTCTCTCTATGAATGGTGTAGAGGAAGTCCCTGCTTATTTCGTGAAACCGAAGGATACGGTGAAAAAAAGACCCGTAGTACTGTTCCAACACTCTCATGGCGGTAATTACGTGAACGGGAAGGAAGAGCTGTTAGAGGGTGCTCATTATTTGCAAGCGACTTCATATGCAAAAGAGTTTACGTCAAAAGGATATAGTGTACTCGCCATTGATCATGCAGGGTTTGGTGAGAGAAGAGGAAGAACAGAAAGTGAAATTTTTAAGGAAATGCTTTTAACAGGAAAAGTGATGTGGGGCATGATGCTGTATGAAAGCATGTGTGCGATTGATTATTTGCTATCTCGATCTGATGTACTGGCGGACCGGTTAGCTGTCTTTGGGATGTCAATGGGCGGTCTCCTTTCCTGGTGGACGGCTGCACTTGATGAGAGGGTAAGTGTGTGTATTGATCTTTGCGCACAGGTGGATCATCATACATTAATTGAAACGAACAATTTGGATAGGCATGGCTTTTATTACTATGTACCGAGATTAGCAAAGTATTTTACAGCAGCGGACATTCAAGAAATGATTTTTCCAAGACCGCATTTAAGCTTAGTTGGAAAACTTGATCAGCTCACGCCTGCTGAAGGCGTTGGAAGGATTCAAAAGGTATTGAGTCAAACCTATCAAGCTGCTTCATTGAAAGAACGATATCAGCTTGCCCATCTTCATGCAGGTCATTTTGAAACAGCCGCTATGCGTCACGAGGCGACACGATTTTTGAAAAAGTGGCTGTAATCAAGAAAACGCTTGGACATACTACGTCAAAAGAAAGGAGGAGACAGATGAAAAAAATCACCATCATTGGCGGGTGCGGTGTAATTGGACGCCTTTTAACAAAAGCGCTCTCTACTGAATACAGTGTCACGATTATTGATCTGACGAGCTGTGTAGAAGGAGTCATTTTAGCCGATGCAGCGAATGAACAGAATGTATATGAGGCAATTCCGCGGGATACAGATGTCATCTTGCATCTTCTAAACATTGACATGACGCATGATGTGATGGATCATGAAGAATTTGCAAAAATGACTGATATTTTTTGGAGGAGTACCTATTATATGTTTCGTTCAGCCGCGCGGCTTGGCATACGAAAAGTCATTTTTGCAAGCAGCAACCATGTGACGGATCGTTATGAAGAGGATGGACGCTCCTTACTTGGACGGCAGATTACAACTGACGATGTGCCTGCGACTAAAAATGTATATGGCATTTTAAAATTTGCATCCGAACAGCTGGGCCGTTTGTTCCACGATCAAACGGGAATGTCTGTCATCAATTTACGGATTGGAACAGTTGTAACAGATGAAATGAAGGCATTACACAAAAAACAAAGAACAAAAAGAACACTGCTGTCACATGAGGATCTTGCAGGTATGACAAAGGCAGCGATTGAATCGGATATTCCCTTTGGGACCTATTATGCTGTATCAGAGAATGAAGGAAAGCCATGGTCTACTGAGAAAACGAAGCAGGAGTTAGGCTACAAACCAGATGTCAATACGACGGAAATACTCGAAGAAAATGATCAGGCATAGGGCATAATCATGTCAAGAGCTAATGATCTTATTCTTTTGTTTCATGAGTATAAAAGCACGGCTGACATGATCTATTCAGTTGGTCTGTCAAGATGATTATAGACGCTTTCTTCCCTCGTTTGTTACATTTTAATCACGATATCGTCACAGGCTGCAGCTTACTTTCAGTTGAAATGATAACGCTTTCAAAGAAAGGGCGTGATGAACATAGATCGTTCTATTAAAGGCCGATTGTTCAATTTATTTAATTACTCTTTTCTACTCATGTTCGCATTAATTTGTGTGCTTCCGTTCATCCATGTCATTGCCGCCTCTTTTGCAACAGTAGAAGAGGTCATCACGAAGAAGTTTATCTTGTTCCCAACGACGTTTTCTTTAGAGGCATATCGATACATTTTTTCTACAGATATTGTGTATCGCAGTCTCATTGTGTCCATTTTTGTGACGCTTGTTGGAACAGCTGTCAGCATGTTTTTGTCCTCGCTTATGGCATACGGGCTGTCTCGCCAGGAGCTAAAAGGCCGGAGAACACTGATGTTTCTCGTTGTCTTCACGATGCTGTTTAGCGGAGGTATGATTCCGACGTTTATTGTGGTGAAAACACTTGGTCTGCTTGATACGTATTGGTCACTTATTCTACCGGTTGCAATCAATGCGTTCAATTTAATCATTTTGAAAAACTTTTTTCAAAACATACCGGCAAGTCTTGAGGAATCAGCGAAGATGGACGGCTGTAACGATTTAGGGATTTTCTTTAAAATTGTGCTGCCACTTTCTTTGCCAGCCATTGCAACCATTTCACTTTTTTATGCCGTGACGTATTGGAATACGTATATGACCGCCATTCTGTATTTAAATGATTCAGTGAAATGGCCGATTCAGGTGCTGCTGAGACAGATTGTCATTGTCTCAAGCGGAATGCAGGGAGATATGTCGGATATGGGCTCATCCACACCACCGCCAGACCAAACGATTAAAATGGCTGTCATTGTTGTGGCGACCATTCCGGTTCTGCTTGTCTATCCATTTATTCAAAAGCATTTCAACAAAGGGGCATTACTAGGTTCTGTAAAGGGTTAAAAAGATGGAACAACGGAGGGATCTTATGGGGAGAAAGAAATTATGGCTGATTGCGTTTGTCCTGTTATTTGCAGCAAGCGGTATTTTGTCAGCATGTTCAAGTAAAGGGGCAAACTCATCAGATGAGAAGGTTGATTTAGACAAAAAGGTAAAGCTGACATGGATGGCGATTTTATATCATCAGCAGCCGCCGAAGGATTCCGTTTTAAAAGAGATTGAGAAGCTCACAAATACAGAGCTTGATATTACATGGGTGCCTGATGCTGTGAAGGAAGATCGGTTAAATTCCGCACTTGCAGCAGGGAATTTGCCGCAAATTGTGACGATTCAAGACATTAAAAATTCGTCTGCGATTAATGCGTTCAGATCAGGCATGTTCTGGGAAGTCGGTCCGTATTTAAAGGATTATCCAAATTTAAGTAAGATGAACGAACTGATTAATAAAAACGCCTCTATAGACGGCAAGCTTTATGGCATCTATAGAGAAAGACCACTTTCAAGACAAGGGATTGTCATTCGAAAGGATTGGCTTGAAAATTTAAATTTGGATACACCAAAAACATTGGATGATCTATATGAAGTAGCCAAAGCCTTTACTGAAAAAGACCCGAATCAAAACGGAAAAGCGGATACAATTGGCTTTACGGATCGGAACGATTTAATTTATGGAGCATTTAAAACACTTGGTTCATATGAAGGTATGCCTACAGACTGGAAAGAAGAAAACGGGAAATTCACGCCAGACTTTATGACAGATGAATATATGAATACAATGAAATACATGAAAAAGCTGCGTGATAATGGCTATATCAACAAAGACTTCCCAGTGACAAGCAAAACACAGCAGCAGGAATTATTCTCACAAGGAAAAGCAGGCATCTATGTTGGAAATATGGTAGATGCCGTGAACCTGCGAGATGATGCGACAGATAAAAACATGAAAGTAGATATTATCAACCGAATCAAAGGCCCAGATGGCAAAGAACGTGTGTGGGCATCAGGTGGTCATAATGGCATCTTCGCATTCCCTAAAACAAGCGTGAAATCAGAGGCAGAATTAAAGCGGATTTTGGCCTTCTTTGACCGCATTGCTGAAGAAGATGTGTATGGTCTCATGACGTACGGTATCGATGGCCAGCATTATAAGAAAGAAGAAGGAAATACATTTGTCAGGGAAGAAAGCCAAGTGAAAGGCTGGCAGACAGATGTCCAGCCACTTGTCAGTCTTGTAGGAATTGATAAACGTTACTTGAAAAATAAAGGGGATGCAGTTCGTTCTAAATATGAAGAGCTAGAAGAAGACAATAAAAACATCATCGTTGCCAATCCTGCTGAAAGCCTGTATTCAGAAACAGCATCAGAGCGTGGAAACGAATTGAAGAAAATCATCGATGATGCGACGTATAAGTTCATTCTTGGAGACATCAGTGAAGATCAATTTCAGAAAGATGTAGAGAAATGGAAATCAAATGGTGGGAATAAAATCATAGAAGAATATGAGGCTTCCTTTAAAAAATCAAAATGATCAATAGGAACACCCCCGCAAAGCAAAAAAGCGGGGGTGTTTTGATTAAAAGTCGAAGTTGTCTGGATCTGGACCGATACGTTTGTTTTCATTTAAGTCAGAAAGACGTTTCATATCCTCATCAGTTAAGACAAAATCAAATATATCAGCGTTTTCTTTTAAACGATGTGCTTTCGTTGATTTTGGGATGGTGATGACACCTTTTTGTACATCCCAGCGCAAAATAATTTGAGCAGGTGTTTTACTGTACGTGTCTGCCAGCTCTGTGATCAGCGGGTGATGCAGCAGTTCACCCTGCATCAGCGGTGACCAAGCTTCCATTTGAATGCCATGAGAGTTCAAATACGTATAGAGTGTTTCCTGCGTTAGCTTTGGATGAAATTCTACTTGATTGATAGCTGGTTTGATCTCTGCATCTTTTAATAGCTCGTCTAAGTGATGCGGCTGGAAGTTGCTCACTCCGATGGCTCTGACCTTTCCTTCACGATACAAGGTTTCCAGTGCACGCCAAGCTTCTTTGTATTTTCCTTCAACTGGCCAATGGATTAAATACAGATCAAGGTAGTCAAGCTGAAGTTTTTTCAAGCTTTCTTCGTATGCATGAAGGGTAGATTCATATCCTAAATCGGCATTCCACACTTTTGATGTGACAAAAATGTCCTCGCGGCGCAGTCCTGTTTCTGCTAAACCAAGCTGTATGCCTCGTCCAACACCTTCTTCATTTCCATAAATAGCTGCTGTATCAATACTGCGATAGCCTAATTGAATGGCTGTTTTGACAGCATCAACTAATTCTGCTCCATCTTCCACCTTGAATACACCAAGGCCAAAGCCTGGCATGCGGACTCCATTGTTTAATGTTTTTGTACTTTGTAAATGTTCCATAATAAAAACTCCTTTAGTTGGTTTGTATTTGTTCTTTTTGTTCCATTTGATAACTGATCATCGTAAGAATGGCTGCGATGAGGACCATGATGCCGCCGACCCAGCCTGTATGCACAAGACCAAGTGAATCTGTCACGATGCCGCCTAAAAATGAGCCAATGGCAATACCGGCATTAAAGGCAGCGATATTCATAGCAGATGCGACGTCGACTGCTCCAGGGGTGTATCTTTCGGCAAAATCAACGACGGCTACTTGCAGTCCAGGTACATTCATGAAAGCAAACAGACCCATCAGCATGACGGTTCCAATGCCTAACACTGTGAATCCTGCAGTGAAGCTAAGGATAAACAAGATGATGCTTTGGATAATAAACATATAGATCAGTGCTTTCATTGGCTGTGCATTAGCAGCTTTTCCGCCAATGACATTTCCAGCTGCGATCGTGATGCCGTATAAAAGCAGGATCAACGCCACAGCCCCAGGCGCAAGACCTGTGACATGCTGCAAGAGAGGAGATAAATATGTGAAGACGACAAAGGTTCCTCCGTACCCTGTGGCTGTAATGACAAATAAAAGCAAGATTCTTTTTGTTTTTAATAAGACAGCTTGATCTTTAAAAGATGTTTTCACACCCTGCTTTAATTGAGACGGAACAAGAAAATAGTTGGATATCAGTGCGATCAGACCAATGATCACAATCACACCAAATGATGTCCGCCAGCCGAACTCATGACCAAGAAATGTCCCGAATGGCACACCTGTCACAGTCGCTACTGTTAAACCAGTGAACATAAAGGCAATGGCGCTTGCCCGTTTTTCTTTCACGACAAGGCTTGCAGCAATCGTAGAGCCAATGGACATGAAGATTCCATGGGACAAGGCTGAAATCACCCGGCCGATTAACAGCACTGAAAAGGTCGGGGCAATGGTGGCAAGTGTATTACCAATCAAAAAGACGAGCATAATGAGCAAAAGCAATGTCTTTCTTTTCATCGTGGAAGTAAGGGAAGTCAATATAGGCGCTCCAAATGTCACACCAAGTGCATATAAAGAGACAGTCCAGCCCGCCTGACTGACGCTCACTCCAAAGTCCTCTGAGATCATTGGCAAAAGACCGACACTAATGAACTCAGTTGTTCCTATAGCAAAAGCACTAATCGCTAGTGCGAGCAGAGCAAAATGGTTTTGCTTGTTCTTCATCAGTAAGTTCACATCCTTCTGTGATGACATTTTGATAGACGAAGCCGATCGGCAAGAGTTATTATCTAACATAGATGACGAAAAAAAAAGTACGTACTTTTTTGTAATATAGGTACTAAAAAGTGCCTATTCGTACAAAGAGGAGTGAATATTCGATGGAAAAGAAAAAATATAATATCTCTGTGGAAGCAACGCTTGATGTCATAGGCGGGAAGTGGAAGTGTGTGATTTTATGTCATTTGACACACGGGAAAAAACGTACGAGCGAATTGAAGCGGCTTATGCCAAACATCACACAAAAAATGCTGACGCAGCAGCTGAGAGAGCTTGAAAGTGATGGCGTCATTAACCGGATTGTCTATGAACAGGTGCCGCCTAAAGTGGAATATGAATTAAGTGAATACGGACAGTCACTCGAAAGAATTCTCAATGCGCTATGCGATTGGGGAGCAGCTCATATTGAACGTGTGTATGGAGAGCCGCTTTCAGTGCTGGAAGACAGCATCTTAAATGAACAGTTTAAATAAAAGAGCCCCGCTTTCGTGTGAGAGCGGGACTCTTTGTGTTACGTGCTTTTTTTCTGGTCGCGGTATTTACCAGGAGTTGTGCCTTCCAGCTTTTTAAAGGATCGGATGAAATTTTGCGGGTTTTTATATTTCAGTTTTTCCGAAATTTCTTTGACGGACATATCGGTTTCTACAAGCCAGTTTTTAGCGACATGGTGTCTGTAGGAAGAGAGATATTCACTAAAGGAGATATCCATTTCCTTTCTGAAAATACTGCTTAAATAATTAGGATTGTAATGCAGGCGTGTGGCGATTTCATCCAAGGTGAGATCTGAGTCGAATTCTTGATGAATAATATGAATGATTTTTTCTGAGATGTTTTTGTATTGTGAGTCTTCACGTGCAGCAAGCTGGTCAATAATTGGCCGGATGATCTCATGTTTCAGCCATGCTTCTGTATCTTCAAAGGTTTTAAATTCAAAAATCGTATCATAGAGCATTTTGTTGTCTTCGATCTCAAATAATTCAATACCTAGCAAATGCATCAGCTCAATTAAATTGTTTAAAAAACGAGCGAGGGCGATCTGGTATTCGTGCGGTCCTGCATTTTTAGAGAAAATGGATTGCAAGAGCACATGTAAATAGTGATCCGCCTTGCCTTGATCGCCAGCTTTCACCGCATCAAATAAATCATGCTGCAGCTGTTTTGGAAAATGGGTTTTGAACGCCTTTCCTTGCTGGATATGCTCATATAAGATAATGGATTTTTTCTCTGCTTTGAGTCTGTATTTTAAGGCTTCTTTTCCTTCAATGTAAGCGTGTTTTGCCATCGTAAGCTCCTTAAACTGGCGGCTGATCCCAATGCTGATCGATAAACCAAGCTCTTCTTCGATACGCTGCTGAATGGTTTCTGCTAATTGGTTTAAATATTCAGTAAACTCTTCGTCTGACTTTGAGTGGTTAAGGATAATCGTTGTTTGATGTTCATTGACAACGGTTGGCTGAAGGTGCTCCTCTTGCGGAATAATCTGCTCGATCAGTCCATTGATCGCAAATAAAAGCAAATCAGCATCTTTTTTTTCATAAGGAGTTCCTTTTAACGTATCGATTTGGGTCACGAGCATGGACAATTGAGACCAGCCCTGAGGAAAGCCTAAGCTTTGGAACCGGTTGTTTACTTCTTCATCTGTCAGCTTTCCAAGCAGCAGCCGTACCATAAAGTATTGCTGTAAATGTGTCACTTGCTGCTCAATCCGTTCCTCTAAATCATTGTTTTGATCTTTCATTTGTTTAATACTCGATTCAATTAACTCAAATTCATTTTGAAAAGGCTGTTTTTGCAAAAATGATTCATTGCGTGCAAATGACTCGTATAATAAGCGGATTGGTTTATAAAAGTGTCTGGAACCAAACCATGAAAATAGCAATGAAAGCGCTAACAAAATAGTGCAGATAATAAAGGTAATCCACCCGATTGATTTCGTTTGCTGCTTAAGTTCTGGAATAGAAACAAAGGATAGGTACGTCCATTCATTATAATCTGATTTTTGAAATGTGATTTGATAGTTGAGTTCGTCGATCTTCATATCAAATTGTCCTGATCGTTTTTCAAGTGAGAGCACATGCTTGACGAAATCTTGATATTTCAGCGATTCACCAATTTGTTCTTTGCGATTATGTAGCAGCACTTTTCCGTTTGTATCAATGACAAACATGCTATCTGATTGAGAGAAGTCAGGCATGTTATCAGCAATCACGCAGCTTGGAATGCTGGCGACAGCGATTCCCTTTTTTTGAACGCTGTTCATAGGCAGTTGTTTGATTAAATTCACATTGTACTTGCAAAAGGATGCTTTACCTTCTTTAGTCGCAACAAGTGGATTATTCTCTTCAAGTGCCCAGCTGGAGTGACTTGGTATATTGAGGTAAGAGGTCAGCGCTTTTTCTTGGTCTTCGCTTGTGACATGATAAAGCCCCGAATTGTTCATGTACCAATCTTCCATTTTACTGACGAGTGTAATATTGGAAAGGTCGGTGTCAAAGGTTTGCAGGTAGTTCAGTTCCTGCTGTACTTGATTATAAAGCTGGAATTGGTCTGGATTTAAAGGTTCTGCCAGTGTTTGAAGGAGAGGTGTCGAACTGACATAGTGAGTGAGAGAATGATCAACCGTTTTTAAAATATGCTCAATATTGGATTGCATTTGTTTGACGCTGTCGAGCTTTTCATTTGAGATATTTTCAAGTGCTGTTTTTTGCGAATGCTGATAAGAAAAAATACCGACAATGATAACTGGAATCGTACTAAGTATGAAAAAAAACGTCACAAGCTTGTAATAAAATTTATACTGCCTTCTTTTCATAAAACCCCCCATTTCAAACGAAACAATCTTTTCCCCTTAATTTATTAATCCAAAAATCTGGTAGGTTTGTCAATAATCATTTTCTGAGATTAGGATCATTTTCTTATGTTTTATGTAACGTTTTGAGTAGCTTCACCTATGAAAATATGATCTGTTGATATGATTGTAGACGGATTTTTCATCCTTAAGATACAGTTAACACATGCATCAGCTTGAGGGGAGGCTTTATCAATGAAAACAGAGGATGTCACTGCCAAGGGTGTGCCTGCGGCAGCTTTGAAAAACGAAAAAAGAAAGCGCTTACTTAATCAACTGCTTAGTCAAAAGTTTTTGTATTTAATGATTTTGCCGGGGCTCATTTATTTTCTTGTCTTTAAATATGTGCCAATGTGGGGGCTCATCATTGCCTTTCAAGATTACCAGCCGTTTCTCGGCATTCTTGGCAGTGAGTGGGTGGGCTTCAAACACTTTATTCGCTTGTTTACAGAACCAACATTTTTCATCTTATTAAAAAATACGCTGATTTTATTTGCCATGAATGTTGTGATTTTCTTTCCAATTCCGATCTTATTAGCCCTTCTTTTAAATGAAGTGAGATTGGCATTGTTTAAGAAATTTGTACAGACGATGATTTATATCCCTCACTTCATGTCATGGGTCATTGTCGTGTCCTTATCTTTTGTTTTGTTAACAGTGGATGGCGGGTTAATTAATGAATTGATTGCTTTCTTTGGAGGGGAAAAGATTAACTTCCTCCTTAGTAAGGAATGGTTTAGACCAATGTACATTTTACAGGTGATTTGGCGGGAAGCAGGCTGGTCGACGATCATTTACCTTGCGGCGATTACAGCGGTAGATCCGCAGCTATATGAAGCAGCAAAAATGGATGGTGCGGGGAGATTGAGACAAATGTGGCACATCACACTTCCTGCCATCAAAAGTGTCATTGTCGTTCTGCTTATTTTGAAAATTGGTGATACGCTTGAGCTTGGCTTTGAGCATGTCTATCTATTACTGAACGCAACGAACCGGGAAGTAGCGGAGATTTTTGATACGTACGTTTATACAGCAGGTCTTAAGCAAGGACAATTCAGTTATAGTACCGCTGTTGGTTTATTTAAAGCAGCCGTCGGACTTATTTTGGTCATGCTGGCAAACCGTTTAGCGAAGAAATTCGGGGAAGAAGGTATTTATTAAAAAGGGAGATGAGGAAGAATGACATTATCGATTGAAAAGGGATCACCGCTTGAGCATGCAGAGAAATTAGCACAAACCATTATGAAAGCGTATACACCGATTGAGCTGCCGCCAGCTGGAAGATGGCATTATCATCAAGGCGTTTTCCTTTGCGGCGTTATGAAGCTATATGAGGCAACGGGGAACGAGGCGTATTTCGATTATGTGAAAAACTATGCGGATTCACTCATTGATGAGTACGGTAATCTGTTATTTCGCAGGGATGAGCTTGATGCCATACAAGCAGGGCTCATTTTATTCCCTCTTTACGAACGAACGAGAGAGAAGCGGTATGTGCTCGCAGCGGAGAAGCTGCGTGGACTTTATCGTACGCTAAACCGCACGTCTGAGGGCGGATTTTGGCATAAAGATAATTATGCTTATCAAATGTGGCTCGATGGTCTCTACATGGGCGGTCCTTTTGCCTTAAAGTATGCTCAGCTTAAAGGTGAAGAGTCACTTGTGGATATGGTCATCCATCAAGAGCATCTCATGAGAAAGCATACGAAAGATGAACAAACTGGTCTATATTATCACGCGTGGGATGAACGAAAAACGATGCCATGGGCTGATCTAAAGACCGGCTGTTCCCCAGAGTTTTGGGCAAGATCGTTTGGCTGGTATGTCCTTGCATTGGCAGATATGATTGAGGACCTGCCCGAGCAGCATGAGATGCGGAAAGTGTGGAAGGAAACACTGACAGATATGCTGGAAAGTGTGGCAAAGTACCAGGATCAAACGACAGGTCTCTGGCATCAAATCATTGATAAAGGAGATCACAGTGACAATTGGCTTGAAAGCTCGGGATCGTGTTTATTCATGTACGCCATGGCAAAGGCCATGAATGAAGGGTATGTAGGTCTCCGTTATGTTGATCATGTGGTCAAAGCATATCAAGGCTTGATTCAGCATAAGACGGCTGAGAAAGAAAATGGTGATTTTACCATCAACGATATCTGTATTGGAACATCTGCGGGATTTTATGATTATTACGTTGGAAGAGAGCGAAGCACAAATGACTTGCACGGGGCAGGCGCTTTTATTATGGCGTTAACTGAGCTAGAAAAGCTGTCTGTTTTTCAAAAGGCATGAGAAGGCAAAAAAGAGCCGCCGTATGGCTCATCAGTTTCATCGCTGCCTTTTGTTTATCTGCCTGTCAGGGGAAAACAAACGGTATCGATGTCCTGATTTTTTCTGATATGTCAAAGGGAATGAAGGATCAATTAGTGGAGAAGGCTTTTCAGCCGGAACAAGAGACTTATAGCGTCCACATCTTTCCGGCGGTTCCTGAAAAGCTTCTTGTTGAAATTACCTCAAAAGAGGGGGACGTGATGCTTGTCCCAGAAGAAATGTTTAGAACGTATGATGATCCTGAAAGCTTTCAGCTGCTGGAAGAGATGGAAATAGGCGATCAAGCAGCAGGACCATATACGGTCGAGGACAAAAAGACAGGGAAAACGGTCGATTATGCGGTACAAATCAATAAAGGAAAGAAAAAACTCAACGGTTATACCTTTCAATTACATCGAGATATGGTCGCTTTTATTCCCGTGTATGCTGACAAGACGAAAGAGGCGCTGTCTCTCATGAAACAGCTTCGTGAAAACCAATAGAAAATGGGGTGAGGAATGTGAAACGGGTCGTGATTTGCGGGCTGAGTCATCGTGCGTTCAATATGTTTATTCGACCGCTTACAGAGGATTTCAATGAGCAGTATAAGATTACAGGGCTCCTAGATATAGATCATCAGCGGTATACACTTTGTCAGGAGCGTTTTCCATCACTCCGGGGCGTTTCGTTTTTTCATGAAGATGCATTTGATCAGATGGTCAAGAAAGCAAAACCAGATATCGTCATTGTGGCAGGCAGGGATGATACACATGTCACGTATATCATGCAGGCACTTGACCATGATCTAGATGTCATCACCGAAAAGCCGATGGTGACAACAGCAAAAGACGCCAAAAAAGTGATGGAAAAAGAGGCGGAAAGTAAAGGAAAGGTCACGGTCACCTTTAATTATCGCTACAATCCCTTCCATCGAAAGATAAAAGAACTGATTCTAGACGGGAAAATTGGAAGGGTCACATCCGTTGAACTGAGCTGGCTGATTGATACGTATCATGGTGCTAGTTATTTCAAAAGGTGGAACCGTACACGTCAATTCTCTGGCGGACTGTCTATTCATAAGTCGACGCATCATTTTGATCTGGTCAACTGGTGGATTGATCAAAAGCCGAAGCAAGTATTTGCCTACGGGGCGCTGAACTATTACGGCAGCGAAAGCCCTTGGAATCCCTTGCACGGGGAGGAAAATAGATTTTGCGGAACATGTCATGTGAAGGATATCTGTCATTATGAAGCAAGGTGGAATCCGCGGGTTGAGCGCTCGAAGGTGGAGGACGACCATATTGAATCCGGTCAGGAGCAAACGCAGCAGTACTCAAATTATCGCCCGGATGCGTGCATTTTTGATCAGGAAATTGATATTGAGGATACATATGTGGCGTCAGTCGCTTATGATCAAGGGGCTCTGCTCAGCTATTCGATTCAATTCTCCGCCCCATATGAAGGCTATCGTCTGGCTATTAATGGGACGAAGGGGCGTATTGAAACAAATGAGTTTCATGTGCCATCAAGAATTCCTTTTCAATTCCCAGAACAAACAATTTCTTATTACCCGATGTTTGGATCAAAGGAGACAATTGAAGTCGTCAAGCAGCCAGGCGGACATGGCGGAGGAGATCCTCTGCTTTTGGCTGATTTATTTATAGGAAAAGATCCATTGATTCACTACGACATTTTAGCAGGTGCAGAGGCTGGTGCTTATTCGATTGCTCTTGGAGAAGGCATGTGGCGATCTGCCGCAGAAAAACGCCCAATTGAAATTGATGAATTGTTTCATAAAGAGAAGGTGTAAAGAGAAAGAGAGGAGGGGAAAGAGATGGATCATGATGGTTCAATGAGCAGAATGCTGAGGATGTGTGAGTGGGTGATGAGACTCGCCTATACGAATTTGTTATGGCTTTTGTTCACTATCCTAGGGCTTGGGATCTTTGGCTTGATGCCTGCGACCACTGCGTTATTTTCCGTGATGAGAAAGTGGATTCAAGGGCATGAGCAGGTCAATGTATTCCGCACTTTTTGGAAGGTATACCGGGAGGAGTTTGTCCGCTCTAACATGATTGGAGTGGTGCTGTTCATCATTGGAACGATTATTTATGTCGACCTTGCTTATATTTATCCGACGAGCTGGTTCCTACATGTGCTTCGCTTTGCTATATATATTTTTGGTTTTCTGTTTTTTGTGAGCTTATTTTATATTTTTCCGCTGCTTGCTCATTATGATTGGAAAAAACGTCTCTATCTGAAATTCTCTCTTCTGCTGGGTGTGTCATATTTGCAATATACACTCTCTATGCTTGTTTTCTCGGCTGTGCTGTTTGTTCTGTTTGCTTATTTACCGGGAATCGTGCCATTTTTTAGTGTGAGCATACTTGCCTACGGTCATATGTGGCTGGCCTATCAAGTCTTTAAAAAGGTAGAGTTTGAAAGTGAGCACGAGACAGCCGAAGTGAAGAAGCTGCTGCCGTCTTTCCTTCAATCGAAGCGGGTGAATACGCAGTGAAGTGAACCATCTGCTATAATGGTGTCACCGTGATGAAAAGGAGAGATGAGACTCGTGTCAGTGAAAGAAATTTCAATAGAAGAATTAAAACAAAAGCTTGAGCAGGAAGACGCCATTCAGCTTGTCGATGTACGTGAGGATGAAGAGGTAGCAGAAGGGATGATCCCGGAAGCAATCCACATTCGAATGGGCGATATCCCTGAGAAGCTGGATGCATTCGATCAAACGCAGGAATATTATATTATTTGCCGCTCTGGTAAACGTAGTGAAAATGTCTGCTATTACCTAGAAGATCAAGGCTACCAAGCGACCAATGTTGTTGGTGGGATGCTTGCTTGGACAGGAGAAACAAAACCGAAGTTATAAATTGAAGACCTTTCATCGATAGGATGAAAGGTTTTTTTGTTCATATGCCTCTCTCTATGTGCATAAAGATAGAGTAGCGAGAGAAGGGAGAGTGGCATAGGTGCTAAAGGTAGCTGTATTTGATGAAGAGCATGAGAAAGATTTGCAGAGTGAAATCAATCATTTTTTAAAAGGAATGGATGACGACCAAATCATTGACATCAAGTACAATGTAGCGGTGATCTGTGAGCAGGGAGGGGAACAGCTCTACTGTTTTTCTGCACTCATTTTATATAAAAAATAGACGGTTTCAAAAAAAGGACCTGCTTGAAGGGTCCTTTTTCTTTGGTTAGCTGGCGTCAATATATAAACGGTGCTTGTTGCAGTGAACACATTGGAAGAGGTAGCCCTGTAAGTCTCCTCCGTTGACGAGCCATTGCTTTAGGTTCTCTTTCGTTAATCCTTCGCCGCTGCAAATGTCTTCGATATCCTCGGCGAGTTCTTCCTCTAGATGTTCAATCTCTTTCCAGCCGACATACTGGACGATTGCGCAAAAATCTCCGCAATGACTTAACCAATATTCCTGCTGCCATCCGCGATAGCCTGGCGTTCTGAAGATCAGCTCATCGATATATTCCTCTTGATCGACGTCATCACAGCTCGCATCGTCTTGAAAGGTTCCATTGTATTTTTTAGCCGCTGATCCATCTTTAATGCACCAAGGACAAATTCCCTCCACATCTTCAACAGCATAAAAAGGGCCATGGTACACATAATCTCTTTCTTTCTCACAAACAGGACATGTCGTATGCTCTTTTTTAATCACGTTTAACAAAACTGGGTCTGGGTTGTACTTGAACGTAGGTAACGTCATATAAACCTCCATTATGTAGAAAGTGATAATTCAATACTATTTTAAAGGAATCCTCAAGCTCCAGACAATCTTAAATTGTGTATATAGAAAAAAGCCGTTCGGATGAGGAACGGCTTTTTCTTGCTTGCGATTATGCTTTTTTTACTCTTGGACTTCTTGGTTTATTGACTTGATTGGCTTGTTTGATGATTCTTCGTTCATCATTTAGTGATTTATACAGCGAGACAATCATCAATATGATGACAACGGAGAACGGCAAGGCTGCGAGCTTGGCTGTATTTTGCAAGGCTTCGAGTCCCCCTGAAAATAAAAGCACAGCAGCAACAGCAGATTGGATAATACCCCAGCTGACTTTGACACTGCCAGAAGGATTCAATGATCCGTAGGTTGTCTGCATTCCAAGCACAAATGTAGCTGAATCAGCCGATGTAATAAAGAATACGGCGATTAATATGAGTGCTAGTATCGATGTAATCATCGCCAGCGGATATTCATTAAGCACACCGAAGAGCATCGTTTCAGTTGATAGACCTGCAACATCGACAATATTCTTTTGCTGTAAGTCCATTGCAGATACACCGAAAATCGAGAACCATAGGAATACTAGGATAGAAGGAGCGACTAAGACACCCACTAAAAATTCGCGAATCGTTCGCCCGCGTGACACTCTAGCGATAAAGATCCCGACAAATGGTGCCCAAGAAATCCACCATGCCCAATAAAAGATTGTCCATCCATTAATCCATTCTCTCTTTTCAGGATCATTTGGAGATAGACGGAAGCTCATTTGAACGATATTGGATAAGTATTGTCCAATCGAGTCAGTAAATGAATTTAAGATAAAAACAGTTGGACCTACCAAAAGTAAGAAAAACATCAGAACAGCTGCTAATACCATGTTGATATTACTTAAGTATTTAATGCCTTTTCCAATTCCGCTCAAAGCAGATGCAAGGAAAAGCACCGTCACAATGATAATAATGATCAATTGTGTGCTAAAGGCAATTGGAATATGAAAAAGATAATTCAACCCACCGTTTATTTGTGCTGCACCTAATCCTAGGCTTGTCGCAACACCAACTACAGTTGCAAATACCGCAATACAATCGATGGTTTTTCCGATCCATCCATTCGTTTTATTTCCTAAAACAGGCTGCAGCGTTGCACTGATTAAGCCAGGTGCATCTTTTCTAAATTTAAAGTAAGCAATGCAAAGTGCAACAATGGCATAAATCGCCCATGCATGAAGCCCCCAGTGGAAAAATGTATAGCGAAGGGAATCGCGGAAGGCCTGTGCAGTTTCAGTCTCCCCTGTTGGTGACTGAATAGCATAGTGGCTGATCGGTTCAGCTGCTCCGTAAAAAACAAGACCAATTCCCATACCGGCACTAAATAGCATAGCAAACCAAGAAAATAGACCAAATTCAGGCTCTTCCCCCGGTTTTCCTAGCGTAATCTTACCGATTGGGCTAAAGATAAAGAATAGACAAAAGCCGACAAGCAGTGATACCACTAACAAGTAATACCAGCCAAAGTCATTTGTAATGTATGTTTGAATTTGATCTGTGACATTTTGCAATGTGTCTGGAGAAAACGCTCCCCACATCACGGCAACAAATGTGATCGCAATCACAATCCAAAATACACTTGATACGTTTTTCACACCATCTCACTCTCCTGTTGTTCTACACGTTTAAGCAGAGGACTTAGCTTAATATCCCCTAACTCAACTTATTTCAAACAAAAAGAGGCGAGCTTCTCACTCGACCTCTACTTTACCGTAACATGTTTTGCTTCCATTTATCAACTATCGATATGGGAAGACGATTTTTCCTCAATTCGTTTGCGAAGACGGTAGACGTATTCTTTTAAACATACAGCGAAAATGGTAAACGCCAAAACAATGGCGACTTTTAACGGGGTAATCGACAGCTTCAAGAAAACAGCAGCTGTCAAACTAATAACGACCGCAAGAACAATCGGTAGTGCACGTCTGATCATTGAACTCTCTCCTTTGCTTCTAGTGCAGCATTCATGCCGGCAAGCCTGCCTGTCACAAGTGCTGACGTGATATTGTAACCGCCTGTATAGCCATGGATATCTAGAATTTCTCCGCAGAAATAAAGACCGGGCATTTTTTTAGACGCCATTTTCTTCGGTTCAATTTCCTTCACAGAAACGCCGCCTCCTGTCACAAACGCTTTGTCCAAGGATAGGGTACCATTTGCATGCACAATAAAATGTTTGCAATCATGGGCAAATGCACGCAGTTTATCCTTGGCTAGACCAGAGAATGTGTCTTGTGGATCAATACCGTTCCGTTCTAATAGAAACAATAAATAGCGTTCTTGCATCCAAGATTTAAGGACATTTTTAATGGCTTTCTTCGGTTCATCTTTTAGGTCACGATGAAGCTTTTGGAACAGCTCCTCGTCATTCAGCTTCGGATATAAGTCAATTTGCAGGCGGACTGCCGGCTGCTTTTTCAATTCTTTCACAACAAATCCGCTGCATCTAAGAACAGCTGGACCCGATAAACCAAAGTGAGTAAAGATCATATCCATGACATGTGTGACGACGGGTTTCCCTTTTTTATTTAGAACACTGACAGCCACACTTCTTAAAGAAAGACCTTGAAGCACTTTTTCTTTAATAAATCGTTCATCTGATGTGACCGGTACCTCTGTTGGGAAAAGCTCTGTAATGGTATGACCTGCTGCTTCTGCCCATGCATAGCCGTCACCAGTAGAGCCGGTATGCGGTACACTTTTTCCGCCGACAGCAATGACGACAGCCTTACTTGAAATTTTTTCATCATTATTTGTAACAATTCCAGCTGCTTGTCCGTCTTGATACAGAACCGTTTTAATCTTTTCGTTCGTTCGAATGGTGACATTGAGGGCGCGGAGCCTGTCTAGAAGGGCATCCACAACAGATTGTGCTTTGTTTGATACAGGGAACATACGTCCATGGTCTTCTTCTTTTAGTTCAATGCCAAGGTTTTCAAAAAATGAAATAATATCCTCGTTGTTGAACTCAGAAAATGCACTATATAGAAAACGGCCGTTTCCGGGAATATGCTTGATGATTTCTTCTACTGGAAGGCGATTAGTGACGTTACACCGTCCGCCGCCAGAAATGGCCAGCTTTCTGCCAAGTTTGTTTCCTTTGTCAATTAACAGAACAGTAGCGCCATGCTCTGCTGATGCAATCGCGGCCATCAGTCCAGAAGGTCCGCCGCCAATGACAATGACATCATAATGTTTCATGTTACATTCCTCTTTCTACTTTCAGTCATTTTTCTATTATAACGAAGATTAGGGAAGGCTGAAATATGAATTGATTGGTTTTGTGACTTCAGTATTGGATTTGTTACCTGTGTGTTGAATTGATGTGGTAAAATAGTTAAGTTGAATATTCATTAGAAAAATGGTGGTTAAGCGCATGTCTAATAAATTGCTTCGTGGTACGTTGGTTTTAACGATAGGGACGTATCTCTCTCGTATTCTTGGTATGATTTATTTAATTCCATTTAGCGCAATGGTTGGAGCAACTGGTGGTGCGCTATTTCAATATGGATACAATCAGTATACGATCTTTTTAAGTATTGCTACGCTTGGTTTTCCAACAGCGGTATCAAAATTTGTTTCCAAATATAATGCGATCGGCGATTATGAGACAACAAGAAAAATGTTCAGGGCGGGTATGTCGGTCATGCTTGTCACCGGGATTATCGCCTTTTCTATTTTATATTTGTCCGCACCGATTTTTGCCAAGATTCAGCTTGGCGGATCAAATGAAACAGGCGGTTTGACTGTCGATCAAGTGGTATATGTGATTCGGATGGTCAGCTTAGGCCTTTTGGTTGTGCCGATCATGAGTCTTGTACGGGGTTTCTTCCAAGGGCACTCCATGATGGGACCAACAGCTGTTTCCCAAGTGATTGAACAACTTGTCAGAATCATCTTCCTATTAACGGCGACGTTTATTATTTTAAAGGTGCTTGACGGCGGGCTTGTCATTGCTGTCGGGTATGCAACATTTGCCGCACTGATCGGTGCATTTGGCGGTTTATTTACGCTTTATTTATATTGGCTGAAGCGGAAGGACCGGCTCTTATCTATGCAGCCGAATACAGGCGCTCACTCTGATTTATCTTATAAGCAAATGTTTACAGAGCTGTTTAGCTATGCGGCGCCTTATGTATTTGTTGGACTTGCGATTCCAATTTACTCTTATATTGATACAAACACAATTAACAGAGCCATGATTGCATCAGGGCATCAGGATATAAGTACAGCGGTATTGTCCATTGTGACGTTATATTTACCGAAGCTTGTAATGATTCCTGTGTCACTTGCAACAGCGTTTGGCTTAACCTTGATTCCGACGATTACAGAATCATTTACAGCACGTAATTACAAGCTGCTTAATAGACAAATTGATCAGACGATGCAGATCATTTTATTTTTCGTACTGCCTGCATCATTTGGTATCTCAGCATTGGCTGGACCGGTTTATTGGTTTTTCTATCCATCAGTTCACCCTGAGATTGGGATCTCCATTTTGTTCTGGTATGCACCTGTTGCATTATTGTTTTCTTTATTCACCATTAATGCAGCGATTCTGCAAGGGATTAACAAACAAAAATTTGCTATCGTTAGTCTTTTGTTAGGGATCATTATTAAAACGGTTCTGAACATCCCGCTGATCAGCTGGCTGCAAGGAAATGGTTCTGTACTGGCAACGGCATTAGGCTACAGTGCATCTATCTTGTATATGTTTATCATGATTAAACGCCATGCCGGCTATTCGTTCCGCAGAATTTTCAAACGTTTTATTCTGATTGGTATTTTAACGGCGATCATGGCTGTGGTGGCTTATGTGACATGTCAGCTTGTGAGCCAAGTGATTTCTTATGAAGGCGGAATAGTACAAGCGGGTATCGTCATTTTGATTTCCATGATCACTGGCGGCGGTGTGTATATGTTCTTATCTTATAAGGTGGGATTACTAGAGCGTGTACTTGGCAGCCGTATGCCGAAATTTTTAAGAAAAAAGAGTTAAGAAGAGGTAGATATTCATGAGGCTTGATAAATTACTTGCTAACAGCGGCTTTGGTTCAAGAAAAGATGTGAAAAAGCTTGTCAAGGCCCGGGCGGTCACAGTGAATGGGGAAGTGGCGAAGCAGGTGAAAGATCATGTTGATCCATCAAATGATGAAGTGCTCGTACACGGAGAGCGTGTAGAATATAAAGAATTCATTTACTTAATGATGAACAAACCGGACGGGGTGATTTCAGCCACTGAAGATCTGCGGGATGAAACGGTTGTGGATTTACTCGAGCCGGAGGATATCGCAAGGGAGCCATTTCCTGTGGGGAGACTGGATAAGGATACGGTCGGTCTCCTTCTCCTCACAAATGATGGACAGCTTGCTCATCAATTACTTTCTCCAAAAAAGCATGTGCCAAAAACGTATGAAGTTCATTTGAAATATCCTTTAGGTGATCAAGACATTAAGCGTCTTGAAGAGGGTGTTGTTATCTTAGATGATTATCACACGAAGCCGGCGAAGGTCGAAGTAGATGCGAATGAAGAGGAAGATACACGCATCCGATTGACGATTACTGAAGGGAAGTACCATCAAGTGAAGCTGATGGCCCAAGCGGTGGGAAATGAAGTGATCTTTTTAAAAAGGCTCACAATGGGGGCTGTCTCATTAGATGAAGATCTAGCACCTGGAGAGTACCGTGAATTGACGGATGAAGAATTAGACAGCTTAATGAATCGTGAATAACGTAAGAATAAAAGAAAAGAACCGGCATATCGCCGGTTCTTCAGCGTGTAGACAAACCCTCGCATTCTTTGTCAGTCCTGCGCGCTGGTGCTCACGAATGTTCGATTCGCTCCGCGCCAGTGCTCGTTCTTCCTAGACTTCAAAGGTTTTCTATCACGCTGAAAAGAAGACAAAGGGCTAAAATAAAAATCATTTTAGCCCTTTGTCAACAATCTGCAAAAGAAAAGAACCGGCATATCGCCGGTTCTTTTTGTTATATGGACAATTCATTATACGCTTAAGATGATATTTTTACTTTTTTTCTCGTTGTTTCCCATTTGCCTCTGCTTGGACTATGAACAAGATCGTTATAGGCAAGCACGTTTAAGTCTCTTTGAATGGTTCTAGGTGTGATCCCGAATTCATCAACCAGCTCTTGTGTCGTCACAAGACCTTTCTCTTGAATGAACATATAAACTGATTTAATTCGAGTCATCATACGGTTTGTTGAAGGTTTCAAAAAACCACTCCCTATCAATAAGATCGGATGGACTTGACTAACCACAACTTACTACACTAAAACTGCGAAATAAGGACAAGCAACAATGGTAAATGTTCGTGTTTCTTAATGTTTTATTCTATTATACACGTTATTATGCATCTAGTTCCACCAAAAAGTCAACTTTACGTGTTTTTAAACTTGTCTTCATGAAATGAAATATGGTATATATCATGATTTGAATCCGGTTACAACCCAATAATGATAAGGGATACGATAGAAGCCGTCACGTTCAAACGTTCGAAAAATAAACTCAGAAAATTTACAAAATAAAAAATTCAGTGAAGGCCAAAAAAGGCACATTCCATGTAAGGATGTGCCTTTTCTGTTTCTGTTATCCTTCTAAGAAAAAGAGCTGAATGAAAAATAACACCGCAAAGATGAGAACAAGCACATGTACTTCTCTCCATTTCCCTTTCGCGAATTTCACAAGCGGATATGAAATAAATCCAAGTGAAATTCCTGTAGAGATACTAGAAGTCAGCGGCATCGAAAGAATGACAAGAAAAGCAGGGAATGCCTCGTCTAGTTCGTTCCAGCGAATGCGTGACACCGAGTTCATCATCAAGCAGCCAACAATGATTAAAACAGGTGATGTGATGGATGGTAAAGACGAAATCGCTTGAACGAGCGGGCCAAAAAATAATGCCACAATAAACAGTGCAGCGACCGTTAAAGAAGTCAGCCCAGTTCTTCCGCCAGCAGCAACGCCTGATGATGACTCAATATAAGCAGTGGTTGGGCTTGTACCAAACATAGAACCAACCGTCGTTGCAGCAGAGTCAGCGAGCAGGGCTCTGCGCACTTTTGGCAGCTGGCCGTTTTTCATTAATCCGGCTTGTTCGGCAACGCCGATCATAGTGCCTGTTGTATCAAAAATCGTCACCAGTAAGAAGGAGAAGACGACAGCATATAAATGATGAGAGAACACATCACCAAAAGCAGCGATTGGATTGGTAATCAGCATGCCTTCAGGCAGTGCAGGGACGTCCATCAGCATTTTAGGGAAATGAAGCTGGCCTGTTGCGAGCGCAATCAATGTAGTCGCTAACATGCCGATAAACAGTGCACCATTTATTTGCAGAACCATTAATATAACCGAAATCATTAAGCCGACAAGCGTTAAAACGACAACAGGCGAGCTTAAATTGCCAAGCTTCACAAGGTTTTCTGGATCAGCAGCAATGATTCCAGACTGACGGAGGCCGATGAACGCAATGAAAAGCCCGATTCCTGCTGTAATGCCGTACTTTAAATTATCTGGAATGGCTTGAATGAGTTGTTTTCTAAGGGATGTTAACGATAAAATAATAAAGAGTATACCAGCAACAAATACCGCACTAAACGCTGTTTGATAGCTGATGCCGCCACCGCCGACAACGGTAAAGGTGAAATAGACATTCAGCCCCATGCCTGGTGCAATGGCAATCGGATAATTTGCAAAGAGTGCCATCCAGAGGGTACCGACGACAGCAGCGATGATTGTTGCAGTAAAGACTTGGTCAAAAGGAATACCTGCTTTTGAAAGAATTCCTGGGTTGACGGCAACAATATAGACCATGGTAAAGAATGTCGTCATACCAGCGATGATTTCTTTCTTTATGTTGGTTTGATTTTCTTTTAACTGAAACATAAAATCCTCCATTTACGAACATTATTACAAAACAATTTATATAATATTCGTTTTAAGGGTGGATTGCAACCTTTTTTCAAGGAGGAATGGAAAAAATGAATTGGGAAGCTGAAGTAATACGAAAAAAAGATGACTTGATCAAGGACACACAATCTTTCTTACAAATTGAAAGTGTCCTTGATGAAGAAGGCGGCAAAGAAGGAAAGCCATTTGGTGAAAAAGTTGATGATGCCCTCAAGTATATGCTGAAAAAAGGGGAAGACGAAGGCTTCAAAGTCAAGAATGTCGACGGCTATGCAGGTCATATTGAATATGGGGAAGGCGAAGACATCGTAGGTGTGCTGTGCCATGTGGACGTTGTGCCTGCTGGCGACGGCTGGACAACCCCGCCATTTTCAGCGGACATCAGAGAAAATAAAATCTTTGCACGCGGGGCTATTGATGACAAAGGCCCAACCATGGCGGCATTCTATGCGCTGAAGATCTTAAAAGATTCTGGTCTGCAGCTGTCGAAAAAAATCAGAATGATCATTGGAACAGATGAAGAAAGTGATTGGCGCTGTGTGGACCATTATTTCAAGCATGAAGCAATGCCACAAATTGGATTTGCACCAGACGCCGATTTTCCGATTATTCATGCGGAAAAAGGAATTATTGATGCCACCCTATCATTTACATATCAACAACCAGTGAATCAACAGCGCTATACGCTTAAGCAATTTACATCGGGTATGAGGCTCAATATGGTGCCAGATGAGGCAGCAGCAGCTGTGACTGCTACACAGGAACACGATGCTGAATCATTAAAAACGGCCTTCGAAGCCTATCTTGCTGATCATCAATTATCTGGTGAGGTAAAAAGCACAGCGGATGGACTGCATTTTACATTAAAAGGGGTATCCGTTCATGCCATGGAGCCGGCGCATGGGACAAATGCGGGCATTCATATGGCGAATTTCTTATGCGGACATGAATTAGATGAGCAGGGACTCGCCTTTACTTCCCAAATCAACGCTTTATTTGATCAGGATACAAGAGGGAAAAAGCTAGGAATTGCTTGCAAAGATGATATTAGTGGAGATTTGACATTGAATGTTGGGACAATCCGCTATAAACAGAATGAGGAAGCAAAGCTAGGGTTAAATGTACGCTATCCAGTAACTGCAGACGGCAAGGACGTCAAAAAAGGAATTGAAAGCATCAAAGGGGCGTCCCTTCTAAAATTCGAAGACAGCCCTCCGCATCACGTCTCAAAAGATCATCCGCTTGTGAAAACCTTGCAGCGGGTATATGAGGAGCAAACGGGAGATCCTGCAACCCTTATTGCCATAGGGGGAGGAACGTATGCGAGATCTTTAGAAGCTGGCGTTGCCTTCGGACCTCTATTTCCTGGAAGACCAGACTGCGCCCATCAAAAGGATGAATATATTGAAATTGATGACTTACTAAGAGCAGCAGCTCTTTATGCACAAGCTATGTATGAATTAGCAAAATAGAAATTGGAAAAGAGAAGAGGGGATTCATAGTGAAAAAAATGTTCTTATGCTCTTCATTCAAAGACAGTTATTCTCTCTTGTCTGACTTTGCAGGTGAATCATTAAAAGGTAAGCGTGTGACTTTCTTTCCAACGGCAAGTGCTGTAGAAGAAGTCACGCACTATGTGGAGGCAGCGAAGGAAGCCTTTCAGAAATTAGGGATGCAGCTTGAGACTGTGCAGGTAGATGAACAATCCGTAGAAGAGATCACACAGATGATCAAACAAAATGATGTGATCTATGTTTCAGGAGGCAACACTTTTTATTTATTGCAGGAGTTAAGAAAGCAGCGTCTCGATGACGTGTTGAAAGAAGAAATCAACAAAGGCAAGCTGTACATCGGAGAGTCTGCGGGGAGTATCATTATGGCGCCGAGCATTGAATATATCTCCATGATGGATGAGCAGGAGAAGGCGCCGGAGCTTTCATCATTTCAAGGTTTCAATGAAATAAGCCGCTATCCAGTACCGCATATGCACAATGCCTATTTAGGCGAGGCTGCACAGCTAATCATGGAGAAGCATCAGCAGACACTTGATTTATGTCCGCTTACTGATGAACAGGCTTTACTCGTCACAGGGGAGCAGGCTGAGGTGAAATCTGTCTAAGCATCTTAACCGTGAAAGAGAAAAAGGAACAGGGATTCATCGCCCTGTTCCTTTTTTAATCTTGAAAAACATCACTTGATAAGTATCGTTCACCCGTATCTGCTGTCATACAGATCACGATTTGATTTGCCGGCAATTGCTTCGCTGTTTCAATGGCTGCATAGCAAGCCGCCCCAGAGGATGGGCCTACTAAAATGCCTTCAAGCATAGCGAGCTCCCGTGTGATGTGGTACGCATCTTCGTCGCTTACTTGCACGATCTCATCATAGACATCCTCGTTTAAGATGTGGGGGATAAATCCTGGGCTTGTGCCAACGAGCTTATGTTTGCCAGGTTCCCCGCCAGATAAGACTGGAGATCCCTTAGGTTCTGCTACACGGATGGTTAAATGAGGGAATGCCTTTTTTAATTCCTCTCCAGTTCCTGTAATAGTACCGCCAGTTCCAGCTGTTGCGACAAAGGCGCCAAGGGGCTGTCCAAGTTGTTTCACAGCTTCCATGATTTCGACCGCTGTTGTTCCTCTATGTGCATCTGGGTTTGCTCTATTGTCAAATTGCATCGGAATAAAGCTGTGAGGAATTTGAGCAGCCAGTTCTTCCGCCTTGCGGATGCAGCCTGGCATTTTTTCTTCTCCTGGGGTTAAGACGACCTGCGCCCCGTATGCCTTCAAAATATTGATTCTTTCCTTTGTCATCGTATCAGGCATGACAAGGATAGCTTTGTAGCCTCTTGCGGCAGCATTCATGGCTAAACCAATCCCTGTATTCCCGCTCGTAGGTTCAATAATGGTTGCTCCTTTTGTGAGTTTCCCTTGTTTTTCTGCCTCAACGATCATATTGTAAGCCGCGCGGTCTTTGACACTTCCGCTAGGATTAAATGATTCCAGCTTTAAGTAAACAGCCGCCGCATTTTCTGGCTGGAGCCGCTGTAATTTGACAAGCGGTGTATCGCCAATCAGCTCAGCTATATTTTGTGCAACTTTCATCAGATGACACCCTTTCTTCTCATTCCGCATTTCTTTAGTTATACTATCATCAATGGGGATTCGTAAAGTTTGTTAAAAAAGGACAGGTGATATTGTGTCAGAAAACCGTCATTATTTTATAGGGATTCACATCCCTGAACAACTTGCGCATCAAATCAAACAAGACATTGATCAAAGGAGCGGACTGCTCTTTCAAAAATGGACAGCACCACATGATTATCATGTAACCCTTGTCTTTTTAGGCGCCATTCCAGAAGAGCGTTTAAAAAAGATCATCCAGCTGCTTGACCTCCTTTCAAATGAAGCATCTGCATTTCCACTAGAGCTGAATGAGGTAGGGCAGTTTGGTGCGAAGGAACGCCCGAGAGTCTTTTTTGCAAAGCCTCATGAAAGTGAGCCGCTCATGCATTTAAGAGAAAAGGTAAAGGAGGCTGTCTTGTCAGCAGGACACCCTGTTGAAAAGAGACCGTTTCATCCGCATATGACGATTGCACGCAAATGGAATGCGGATGACCTTTATGAAGAACAAGCGCCTTTACGCAAAGAGCCATATGTGATGGAGGTTTCGCGTATCACTTTATTTGAAATACGTCCGAAGGAAACCCCTCGTTATCACGCAATCAAACAATTTACATTACATAAATGATTCTAGAAGTTGGAGTGAGCAGCAGATGGCGCAAATTATCAAAATTCAAGATTATATATCACGATATGAACAAGACCCGCATCACTACATCAATCAATTCAATCGGTTGAAAAAACAAAGATGGGACGAGTTGAAAAAGGCTTCAAAAGAGGAGGCGCAGCAACCATTTGACCAAATTCCTCAACAAGCGCCTGAACAGGAGGAAGAAAAGAGAAAGAAATTCTCCTTAAAGAGAAAGCAAAAAGAAGCCGATATGAAAAAGGAACGGGACCTAAGTCTTTTTAACGAGCCGACAGATATAGAGCAAGGGGTTTTCAGAAACGTCCCTACCGATGAAACGAAGCTGATTCACTTTTTTAAGGATCATCTCTTTGAAGTGCAATTAAAATGGGCGAGCTCAACGATTTCACATATTTCAACCGTCTCCCATCATATTCGATATGATGAAAAGCTGCGAATGCTGGCGAGGCAGCTTCCAGATTCTTATTTTGTGATGTACAAGCCGGTGCTGCTCATTCAAAAAGCTGAGATGGAATTATGTCCAATACTCATAACGCCGCTCGAAGTAATCTGTTTATCCTTCTTAGAGGCCGAGCCAGACAGCGTCTATATCGGAACGAAGGAACGTTTTTGGGAAAAACGGGCGACTGGGAAAGCTGTTCAGTCCGTCTTAAATCCTTGTGCAAGCCTTCTGCGTTCTGGCACCGTTGTGTCAAAGATCTTACAGCAAAGTGGTGTAGACCTTCCTGTGAAAAAAATTCTCATCAGCCGAACCTCTTATATTGATTTACCAGAAGTTCCATATGGGATGGAGGTTATCGATAAGAAGAAGGCAGAAGAGTGGTTTGAAAAGCAGCGGAAAAATACGGCGCCGACAAAACATCAGCAATTTAAGGCGACAAAGGCGCTGCTTGCTTATGGTGAAACAGACAGCAAAAGAAGGCAGGAATGGCTCGATTAAAGGCATGATGGAAGGTCACGAAAAATGAGACCCGAGTGGAGCTAATATATGAATGAATGGTACTTTATCGTTAATCCAGAAGCAGGACATGGAAAAGGACTCCGCACATGGAGGAGCATAGAGAAAGAATTACAAAAGGTGGAGGTCTCTTATCGATCGTTTCTCACCCAGCATGAAGGCCATGCAGAAGTTTTGGCAAGACAAATCAGTGCCATGCAGGATGACAGGCTGAAGCGATTGATTGTTATTGGCGGTGACGGAACGATTCATGAAGTGCTGAATGGCTTAAAGGAAATCGATCATGTGCAGCTTAGTTTTGTCCCTGCTGGTCATTGGAATGATGCTGCGAAGGGTCTCGGTATCCATCGTCATGATGTCCTAAAAGAAGTGAAAAAGCAAAAGAGAATGCTCACCAAAACATTTTCTCTCGGCTCCTTTCAAGATCATGCCGAAAGTCCGCAATCTGTTCTTTTTCTCAATCATATCGGTGTGGGTTTTGATGCACATGTGCTGAGGAAAACGGTGCATTTTAGAGGAAAAAAGTGGCTGAAACGGCTGGGGCTTGGCTTTATCATCTACCCGCTGTCATTTCTCCATTCTCTATGGTCGTTTAAGCCATTTGATCTTGCGTTATTTATTGAAAATGAGAAGAAAGTCTTTCGACAAGTGTGGTTTGTGATCGTATGCAATCACCCGTATTACGGGGGAGGGCTGGAAGCAGCACCGGAAGTGAGTGCAAGGCAGCCAGGTTTTCAAACGATGGTTGTCACAGATTTGAATCCATTCAAAGTCCTCTTGTTTCTAAGTGCAATGGTGTTTCGAAAGCACCTTGGGATGAAGGGGGTTACCCTGTTTCAGCATGAGGAAGCGTACTTAGAAGCAGATGAAAAAATCTTATTTCACGCAGATGGAGAAGTGATCGGTGCAACGCCTGTCTTTGTGAAGGCAAGTGAACGATCCTTAAAATTACGTGCTTAAATAACTTGCGGTATGTCCGCAGTCAAAGAACCATGAAAAAAGGCTTCTTTTTCGTAAGGTTCTTGTCCTGATTTTTTAGTTTTGCTTGACGAGTATAAGAATGTAACGATAAAATCTATAGGACGGCTATTGTTTAGCATCTCATTCTCAATAGCTGTCCTTTTTGTTTTATGATCATATAAATAAAAAAAAGAAACAGCCAATTGATCCTCAATCGGCTGAATTTTGTCGACTAAAAAAGCAAGATTAATTTAAATTATTTAAGAATGATGGGTTGAAAATTGATATGAACTGGTTGGGACAAATATTAGGTAGCGAATGGCACATCTCTCCGGCTGGAGGCGCTACGGGAGATGCGTACTTCGCAACACACAATGACCAAAAGCTATTTTTAAAACGCAATACGTCACCGTTTCTTGCGGTTTTGTCAGCTGAAGGCATTGTGCCGAAGCTTGTCTGGACAAAACGGATGGAAAATGGAGATGTAATTACTGCACAGCACTGGCTGAGCGGTAGAGAGCTGAAGCCAAAGGACATGAATGATCGTCCTGTAGCAGAGCAGCTAAGAAAAATTCATACATCAAAAGAATTGCTCGATATGCTGAAACGATTAGAGAAGCACTCTCTAGATCCAGAATCCATTCTGATGCATTTAAAACAGTCCATTTTAAACGAGCAAATTGTTTCACAAGACATCACGCTTGCCATTCAGTATTTAGAGAAGCATGTGGAGGCTGTCCATTTTGAGGACAAGGTCGTCTGTCATTGTGATCTCAATCATAATAATTGGCTGCTGACAGATGAAAACCAGCTCTATTTGATCGATTGGGATGGGGCGATGATTGCAGACCCAGCGATTGATCTTGGACCGCTTTTATACCATTATGTTGAGGAAGAGAACTGGGAAAGCTGGCTCTCTATGTACGGCGCCCCGCTGACGGATAATTTGCGAAAGCGCATGGCGTGGTACGTGCTCGCTGAAACCGTATCGTTTGTCGTTTGGCATAAACGAAAAGGGAATGAAAAGGCGCAAAAAGAAGTGCAAGCGGAGCTAAATGCACTTTTAAAAAGGTTAAACATCCATTAAGACAGTGGAATGTTTTCGACCCACTCAGACAGATGTGATTGATGCTCCTCGATATGTGCATCAATTGAACTGACAGAGGTGCCCTTTTGGCTGTAATCATAAATATCTGTTAACAGCTGACGAATGTCGGGATCCAGATCTTCTTTTGCCAGCATTAATTGAATTACGCGTCCCACCTGTTCATATTCTGCAACAGTCCCGCAGCAATCCAGCTGGTGATCGGTTAAAATATCTTTGATTAATTGAAGCTGATGTTGACGGTTTAAACCCATACAAATGCTCCTTTCCTGCGTGTCATTTATGAGGTTAAACTGTGCAATCAGCGCCCAATTTATACATGCGGCAGACCAGCTCAAGCGAAGGGCTGGTCTTTTTATATGGACATAGAATATGCTGTCTTGCGGGTCTTTATGTTTCATGGTATCTTGATAAAATGTAAAGAAAATAGAGGTGTATCAAATTGAGAATGCGACATAAACCATGGGCTGATGATTACTTAGCTGAGAATGCTCATATTGCTTTAGCAAATCCCGAGCAATATAAAGGGAAATGGCATGAGCTGTTTGGAAATGATCATCCAATCCATATCGAAGTTGGGACAGGAAAAGGGAGCTTTATTGCTGGAATGGGCAAGCTTCATCCTGATATCAACTATATTGGCATTGAATTATTTAAAAGTGTCATTGTGACGGCAGTAGATAAAATCAAAGAGACAGATGTTGAAAATGTAAAGCTTTTGAACATCAATGCTGAGACGCTGACAGATGTGTTTGCGGAAAATGAGATTGACCGGGTGTATTTGAATTTCTCTGATCCGTGGCCAAAAGCAAGACACGAAAAGCGCAGATTGACGTTTAAAACCTTTTTAGAGCGATATGAACATATTCTTCGTCCAGGCGGTGAATTACATTTCAAAACAGATAACCGCGGGTTATTTGAATATTCCTTAAAAAGTTTTTCTGCCTATGGCCTTCTTTTAACGTATGTCAGCCTAGATTTACATGAGGACGGCTTAGAAGGAAACGTGATGACTGAATATGAAGAGAAATTCTCATCTATGGGACAACCCATCTATCGATCAGAAGTCAAATTCCCAGAATAACAAGTGACATCAAGCTGGCTGCAAAAAAATTGCAGTCAGCTTTTTTTATGAAAAGATTGGTGCATGCGATTTTTGGCTGTATTTGCTACGATAGAAATAGGAGGGATGACAGCAATGGAGACAATGAAAATAGGTGAAATGGAACTGTTTTGGTTAAACGGGGGAGATACGCACATGGACGGCGGTGCGATGTTCGGTGTCGTGCCAAAGCCTTTATGGTCAAAAAAATACCCGGTTAATGAACGCAATCAAATTGAATTACGATGTGATCCAATTCTCATTCGGTGGAAGGGACTGCATCTGTTAGTGGATTCCGGCATCGGATCAGGGAAGCTGACAGATAAACAAAAACGCAATTACGGCGTGACAGAGGAAACCAAATTGGAAGAATCTCTAGCGGCCCTTGGCCTGTGCCCATCAGATATAGATTACGTATTAATGACACACCTTCACTTTGATCATGCCAGCGGATTAACAAAACGTGAAGGCGATAAGCTCGTGTCTGTTTTTCAGCAGGCAAAAATCATCACATCGAAAATCGAATGGGATGAAATGAGAGCGCCGAACATTCGGTCTAGAAATACATATTGGAAAGATAACTGGGAGCCTGTGGCAGATCAAGTGGTCACATTTGAAGAAAGTATCGAAGTGACAGAAGGAATTGAGCTGAATCATACAGGCGGCCATAGCAATGGTCATAGTATTTTAACGCTCACAAGTGAGGGCGAAACAGCGATTCATTTAGCTGATATCATGCCTACACACGCTCATAAAAATCCACTTTGGGTTTTGGCATATGATGATTACCCAATGACGTCGATTCCAGCCAAGCAAAGTGCAGGCATTTGCAGAAGAAAAAAATGCGTGGTACTTGTTTTATCATGATGCCATTTATCGTGCTGTAAAATGGGACGAAGATGGGCAGATCACACAAGAAATCAAAAGAGAAACAGGAAGATAAAAGATCATCTGTATGTTTTTTTCGCCTTTCACACAAAATAACGACAAAATGAACTTGTGAAAGGAAGAGTGCAGGTGAACCAATTTTATCGTGTACATGGTGATGTGATCGAAACACCATTAAGAGGGATGGAAGTCATGTCAGTCCCTTATTTAAACAAAGGGGTTGCATTTACAAAGGAAGAGCGGAAGGAGCTCGGGTTAAAGGGATTTCTTCCGCCTAAGGTTTTAACTTTAGAGGATCAAGCAAAGCGTGCATATGAGCAGTTCAAGGCACAGCCGGATGAGCTAGGGAAAAATGTGTATTTAACATCACTTCATGATAGAAACGAAGTGCTTTTTTACAAATTACTTAATGAGCACTTGGCGGAAATGCTTCCGATTGTCTACACGCCGACTGTAGGAACGGCTATTCAGCGTTATAGCCATGAGTATCGAAAGCCGAGAGGGCTTTATTTATCGATTGATGATCTAGAAGGCATGGAAGAAATTTTTGCTTCTTATGGTGTTGATGAATCAATTGATTTAATCGTTGCAACTGATGCAGAAGGCATTTTAGGCATCGGAGACTGGGGCGTTGGCGGGATTGCCATTTCAGTCGGGAAACTTGCTGTTTATACAGCTGCAGCAGGCATTGATCCTAGCCGCGTGCTGGCGGTAGTGCTTGATGCCGGGACGAACCAGGAAAGTCTCTTAAATGATCCGCTTTATGTTGGCAATCAGCACTCCCGCGTTCGAGGAGAGCGCTATGATCAGTTCATTGATCAATATGTCGAGCTTGCCCGTGCTACTTTCCCAAATGCACTTCTTCACTGGGAAGATTTTGGTACAAAGAATGCCCGTGCGATATTGGAAAAATATAAGGACCGCATTTGTACATTTAACGATGACATTCAAGGAACTGGCGCCGTTTCACTTGCTGCAGTTATGGCATGTGCAAAAGCTTCGAAGATCCCGCTGAAAGATCACCGTATCGTCATTTTTGGAGCGGGTACGGCAGGTATTGGCATAGCCGAGCAAATCCGTGATGCGATCGTCAGAGACGGAGTCAAAGAAGAGGAGTCCTATGATCATTTCTGGTGTATTGATAAAACGGGGCTGCTCACAGATGATTCACCTGACATTCAGCCATTTCAAAAGCCGTATGCAAGACGTTCTGACGAAGTAAAGGATTATGCCCGTAATGGTCCAAAGCATTCGATTGATCTATTAGAGGTCGTCAAACAGGCGAAACCTACAATCTTAATTGGCACCTCGACGGTCGGAGGAGCATTTACAGAGGAAATTGTAAAAGAAATGGCGTCTCACGTGGAGCGCCCTGCGATTTTACCGATGTCGAATCCGACACCTCTTTCAGAAGCAAAGCCGCAAGATCTGATCGAGTGGACTGAAGGACGCGCACTTGTGACAACGGGAAGCCCATTTGATCCTGTCGAATATGGCGGTGTCACATATGAAATTGGACAAGCGAATAATGCCCTTGTCTTCCCAGGTCTTGGTCTAGGCACGATTGTGTCAAAAGCCAGGTTGATGACAGACAGTATGTTTGTTGCGAGTGCTGAAGCCATTGCAAGCATGGTCAATGTGGGGAAGCCGGGTGCAGCGATGCTGCCAAGTGTCGATCAGCTTCGAACCGTTTCAGCAACAGTGGCCGTCCGCGTGGCGCAGGCAGCAATTGATGAAGGAATAGCAGAAGAAACGCCTGATGATCTTATTCAGGCTGTGCAGGACGCGATGTGGCATCCTGTGTACAAAAAAATCAAAGCCATATAAAAAAAGCTTCGCAAGGACATGTCTTTGCGAAGCTTTCTTGATCAAGCAACAGAATCAATTACATCAACGATCATGCCTGTTTTGGCATCAATCATCACTTCATACTGTTCAAGCTCGCCAAAGGCAGAGCGGGTAATGCCAGATTTGTACACATCAATCGTTTCACCATTTACGGTATACGGTTCTGGTACAGTATAAATCCAAGAGCCATCAATCGGGCCGCGCTGTTTAAAAGCAGATTTCACAATTTTTAATGCTTTTTCAGATGAGATATACGTAGGGAAAAATACTTTCTTTGCAACAATTGCAGCGGCTACTCCAATACTCGCACCAATCAAAACATGTTTTAACTTCAACGTGCTGCACCTCCGTATTGCTGTTTTTTCCATTATACAAAACTTGTCCATTGATGTTAAGGAATCCGAATACTTGAAAGCATATTCAAAATTTTTAGAGAGATACTTGGAAAACCGAAAGAATTCTTATAGTATAAAGTGAGTGTTATTTTTATAGGAATATATATGGTCATTACATAGAAACGAGGTAAACTGTAGAATGAACGAAGAAACATTGTCGCTTTTCCGAAATTTAACAGAATTACAGGGAACTCCAGGAAATGAGCACCATGTGCGTGCTTTTATGAAAAAAGAACTTGAGAAATATTCTGATGAACTCATTCAAGACCGCCTTGGCGGAGTGTTTGGCGTACGCAAAGGGCCGGAAAACGCACCGAAAATTATGGTAGCTGGTCATATGGATGAAGTCGGATTCATGGTCTCATCGATCACGAAAAACGGAATGATTCGTTTTCAAACACTTGGCGGCTGGTGGAGTCAAGTCATGCTGGCGCAGCGTGTGGACGTTCATACCGATCACGGGCCAATTCCTGGTGTCGTCTCGAGTACACCTCCTCATCTTCTGACGCCAGAACAAAAAAGCAAACCTGTGAAGCCGTCAGATATGCTTATTGATATTGGTGCAGACAGTGAAGAAGAGGCAAAAGAGCTTGGCGTTCGCCCAGGGCAGCAAATCGTTCCTGCAACGGTATTTACCCCAATGGCGAATCCAAAAAAGATTTTGGCAAAGGCTTGGGATAACCGTTATGGCTGCGGCCTTGCAATTGAATTATTAAAAGAATTAAAAGATGAATCACTTTCATGCCAGTTGTATTCAGGAGCAACTGTTCAAGAGGAAGTAGGGCTTAGAGGAGCTGAGGTAGCTGCAAACATGATTCAGCCAGATCTTTTCTTCGCTTTAGATGCAAGTCCTGCAAACGATGTGACAGGTGATAAAACACAGTTCGGCCAGCTTGGAAAAGGTACACTTCTGCGTATTTTTGACCGCACAATGATTACGCACCGCGGAATGAGAGACTTTGTACTCGATACTGCTGAGACAAACAACATTCCATATCAATATTTCGTATCACCGGGTGGTACGGACGCTGGACGTGTTCATATTTCAAACCAAGGTGTGCCTTCTGCTGTCATTGGGGTATGCGCACGCTACATTCATACAAGTCATTCTGTGTTACATGTGGATGATTACGCAGCGGCAAAAGAGTTAATTGTCCGCCTAGTGAAAAATTGTGATCAAAGTACAGTGGATTCTATTTATCAACAAGTATAAATAGAATAGAAAAAGGCTGCTTCTTCAATGAGAGCAGCTTCAGCGTGTAGACAAACCCTCGCATTCTTTGTCAGTCCTGCGTGCCGGTGCTCACGAATGTACAATTCGCTCCGCTCCGGTACTCGTCCTTCCTAGGGCTGCAAAGGTTTTCTATCACGCTGAAAAGAAGACAAAGGGCTAAAATAAAGATCATTTTAGCCCTTTGTCAACAATCTGAGGCTGCTTCTTCAATAAGAGCAGCCTTTTTTCTTATTGCTGTTCAAACACGTAAGATAACGCCTTGATCGCTTGGTTTACAGTTTCCACAGTGATATTTGCTTTGTTTGAGAGTTCTTTTAACGGATGGTGCAGTTCTTTTGGACGGATTAAAATCAGAGGTTTCCCTTTTGCAATTGCAGCAGACGCATCCATGGCTGTGTTCCACTGTTTATATTTCTCACCAAAGCGCGCAATGACGACATCTGCTTTGTTTAATAAAATTTCAGTACGAAAATTGTTCAAATCAGAAGCTGCATCATCTTTGAAAATGGCATTCGGCTGCTCACCTAAAATATCCTCACCGATGTTATCTGAGCGGTCATGATTTTCCATTGGACCGACAAATGTCACCGGCAGCTTCAAAGATTGGCTTTTTTCCTTGATTTCATCACGCCACTGGCTATGAATTTCTCCAGCTAAATAAACAGTTAATTGCATAACGAACTCCTCCTTTTGTACAAACTTAGTAAAGGTTTGTCCTGTTTCTTTTCATGTTACACAAGAAGTGCTTGATAAAGCAAAAAAAATATGATTATGATATTCATGGTAGAGACAATTTTTCATCGTAAGAATACTACATATAATGGGAAGGACAGGCCTCTTCGTCTTTCCTATGAGAAAGCAGGAAGACGACGTTGATGACTTATTTGAAAAGAAAGGGGATCTCCCTTTCGCCAAAGGTGTATTTCATTGATGCACTTTCTTATATGGCTTTAGGTCTATTTGCTACATTAGTGGTAGGTCTGATTTTAAAAACAGCAGGTGGTCTGTTATCACTTTCTCTCATTGTGAAAATGGGTACGCTTGCTATGGGTCTGATGGGGCCGGCAATTGGCGTAGCAGTTGCTTATCGCTTAAATGCTTCTCCATTAATCATTTTTGCAAGTGTTGTCTCAGGTGCCGCTGGAGCAGAGCTTGGGGGACCAGCCGGAAGCTTCGTGGCTGCTCTAATTGGGGTGGAAATAGGCAAACTGGTTAGTGGTGAGACAAGAATTGATATTATTTTAACGCCGCTTGTCACCATTATCACTGGCTTTTTCACTGCTGCTTTCATCGGTCCTGGCATTCAGGCGATGATGACAGGGCTTGGCAGACTTATCATGTGGGGGACAGACCAAAGTCCGCTGATCATGGGCATGCTGGTAGCGACCATTGTTGGACTTGCTCTCAGTTCTCCGATTTCAAGTGCTGCACTTGCGCTCATGCTTGATTTAAGCGGGACAGCTGCTGGTGCTGCAACGATTGGCTGCTGTGCTCAGATGGTTGGCTTTGCTGCTGCAGGTTTTAGAGAAAATCGCTTTGGCGGTCTTGCGGCTGTCGGCATTGGGACGTCAAAGTTGCAGCTTTCGAACATTGTGAAAAACCCCCTCATCCTAATTCCGCCGACGATTGCTGGTCTGATTCTCGCGCCAATTGGTATTATTGGCTTTGGGATGGTCAATAATGCGGCAGGAGCGGGAATGGGAACGAGTGGGCTTGTTGGACAGCTCATGACCCTCACCGTCATGGGGTTTCATCCATCTGTATTTCTATCGATAGCTCTCTTGCATATCGTTGGCCCGGCAGTGATTAGTTTGGTAGTATCAGAATGGATGAGAAAGAAAGGCTATATACAATTCGGAGATTTAACCATACAAACTGGAGGAATGAAACATGAAAAAAATTGAATCTAACGAAGAATTACAAAAAGTGATTCAAGAAGACTTAACGGTATTGCTATTTTCAGCTGACTGGTGCCCGGACTGCACATTTATTGAGCCATTCTTGCCAGAGCTTGAAGCAAACTACCCAGAATTTGAGTACTTCTATGTCGATAGAGACAAGTTCATTGACACTTGTGCAGAGTGGGAAATTTACGGCATTCCAAGCTTTTTAGTCTTTAAAAACGGACAAGAGATTAACCGCTTTGTCAGCAAAGATCGTAAGACAAAGGAAGAGATTGAAGCATTTTTAACAGATTCTCTTTCTAAATAACGAAAGGAGAGTCTAAAACGATGGCAAAAATGACATCAAGACAGCTTGCGAATGAACTCAAAAGCCGTCTAACGAACGACAGCTGGTCACACCAGTTTGATCGGGAAAAAGATACACTTCGTATTGAAGATAAACAAACAGGCAAAGGCATCACACTAGAGCTCCCGCCAATTATTGCAAAGTGGGAAGTAAAGCCTGATGAAACAATTGATGAGATTGTTTATTATGTGAAAGAAGCGCTGAGTGCCATGAAAGGCGAAGCGCAGCACATTTCAGGAAAAGAAAAGCAGATCTATCCGGTCATTCGTTCCACTTCCTTTCCTGAGGCATCAAGTGATGGATTTCCGCTCGTATTTGATGAGCATACAGCTGAAACGAGAATCTACTATGCACTTGACCTTGGAAGCAGCTACCGATTAATTGATGAAAAGATGCTTCAAAAGGAAAACTGGACAAAAGAACGAATCAGAGAAACTGCAAGCTTCAACGTCCGTTCACTAGAAACTGTAGTGAAAATGGATGAAGTGGCAGGCAACCTGTTTTATTTCTTCCGCGCAAATGACGGGTATGACGCCAGCAGACTTTTAAATGAGTCGTTATTACAAGAATACGCGCAAAAAATAGAAGGACAAATGGCGATTTCTGTTCCTCATCAAGATGTATTCATCATTGCAGATGTTCGCAATGATTCAGGCTATGATATTTTAGGACAGATGTCGATGAGCTTCTTCGCCAGCGGTACGGTTCCGATTACCGCATTGTCATTTTTGTATGATGAGGGTAAGCTTGAACCGATCTTTATACTTGCAAAAAGCAGACCAAAACAGCAGTAGAAGGGAATTTTGAAGAATGAATGTTTTTTATAATGCAGAAGGTGTAGGCGACACACTCCTTATTTCATTGAAAGATGTGACGAGAGAAGAAGTAGGACATGAGACGTTTGGAGATGTTGTACGAATCTTCAATCAAGAAACAAAAGAAACAACAGGCTTTAATATCTTCAATGCATCTACTTACATGAAAATTGAAGAAAACGGATCTGTCCCGCTTTCTGAAACCATTGTTCAAGATATCAATGAAATTTTAAACCGCAACGGTGTCAGTGAAACGTTGACTGTGGATCTATCACCAAAATTTGTTGTCGGCTATGTAAAGGAAAAAGAAAAGCATCCGAATGCAGATAAATTAAACATTTGCCAAGTTGATGTGGGCGATGAAACCTTACAAATCGTGTGCGGTGCACCAAACGTTGACCAAGGCCAATATGTCGTGGTGGCGAAAGTCGGCGCAGTAATGCCAAGCGGTATGGTCATCAAAGATGCTGAGCTAAGAGGGGTTCCATCAAGCGGTATGATTTGTTCAGCAAAAGAGTTAGATCTTCCAGACGCACCTGCTGAAAAAGGGATACTTGTTTTAGATGATAGCCATCAAGCTGGCGAACCCTTTAAAGCTTAACCTCCCATAAACGGGCACATAGGAGCGAAGAATGTGTTATACCAAAAGTCACTAAGTACGTACTTAGTGACTTTTTTTCATCTACAGACAGCATGAACAGCATAAACCGGCACTTTTCTCGCTTTTCTGCATGAAAAAGCAATGGTATACTAAAAATCGCCCAAGAAAACGTAAGGGGAGTTAAAGTGAGTGATAAATGATGAGTTGGTTAGATAAATTTTTTAGTGTATTTTTAGGAGAAGAAAAGAAAGAAGAAAAAGCTGTAAGACCTGAAGAAGATCTAGCTGCACCAAAGCAGCCAGCTTTTGAACAGCATAAAGAATATAAAAAAATCGAAGATACGAAAGTGTATTATGAATATCCAAAAGGCAACTTTCGGTTTCCGCTCGTTCCAGATGAACCTCTGCGTGACGGAGTGAAGCCGGAGAGAAAACACGCCAAACCAAGACAGTCAAAGACTAGACAGACAACCTATCAGCCTAAACAAACGCTTCAGCCTGATATGAATAAAAAGCCATTCAAGCCAGAGCAAATTCCATCACCGATCTATGGCTATCATCAGGATATGCGTCCAAAAAAGGCAGAAGCAAAAGAAGAAGCAGGATCAGTTCAAAGGAAAGCAGCAGAAGAAACGGCGCAGCGTGTCACACTGTTATCAGAAGAGGCAGAGCGTGAACGGAATGTCAGGCAGCAAATGAACATCCCATCTATTCAGAAAGAAAAACGTATCGAGGAAATGGTTTCAGCATCAGCAAAAGAGAGAGCGGATAAGGAGCCAGAAGTAACCCCGCATACATTGGAAGAGGAACTCGCTTTTCAAGATCATGTTCAATCGACGATGGAACGTTTAACTGACGAGCCTTTCCAGGCAGAAGATCATCATGAAGCTGATTTACATAAGCAGCAAGCCGAAGTCTATCAGGAGCAGCCGGTACAGTCCGAGCCGGAACAGGCTGCCACCAGCGATGAAGAAGAAATAAAAGACGAGCAGTTTGAAGATCATACTGAGGAAATAGACATGTTGACCTTCGAAACACCGGAACCTTCGCAGCCAGCAATTGAAATGGAAGTAGACATTCCAGCAGAAGAAGCGGCGTTAACAGAAAATATGTCAGCAGAACCAGTGGAAGAAGTAGAAGCTGATCCAATAGAAGACAAACAAGAAGAAGCGCCAGCGGCAGCATATGAAGAAGCTGAGCCAGTCCAACATGACCTGCAGGAAGATCAGCTGGTTCAAGAAGCTGAAATTGAAGAAGAACAAGTGATGCCAGTAGAACAAGTAACAGAGGAACAAACTGCATCTGAACCGGCAGAAACAGTCATAGAACAGAAAGAGCAGCAAGAACAAACGCACGAAGTCAAGAAAGAAGAACCAAAACAGACATCTCCGCAGCCACCACGCGCAAGCGGTCAAACCTCTACGGTTCCGTTTAATGTCATGATGTTAAAAAGCGATCAGCGCGTGCAAGGGCAAAAGAAAGCAGCCGACACACAAGGGTATGTTTTTCCAAGTCTCGCCCTATTAGATGTACCGCCAGCTCAAAAAGAAGAGGACGGGACATGGGTGAAAGAGCGGGCAGAGCTGCTCAATGCGACACTTAAAAATTTCAATGTAAGAGCAAGTGTTGTCCATGTCACGCAGGGCCCTTCTGTGACAAGGTTTGAAGTACATCCAGAACCAGGTGTCAAAGTGAACAAAATCACGAACCTGTCAGATGATATTAAACTTAGTTTGTCCGCAAAGGATATTCGAATTGAAGCACCGATTCCAGGAAAAAACACGATCGGGATCGAAGTGCCAAACCTGCACAGTAAAATGGTGTTCTTAAGAGAAATGATTAGAAGCAGTGCGTTTAGAGACAATCCATCTCCTTTAACAGCAGCACTTGGATTAGATATCTCAGGCCAGCCTGTCGTGGTTGATCTGCAAAAAATGCCGCACGGCTTAATTGCTGGAGCAACTGGTTCAGGAAAAAGTGTCTGCATTAATACGATTTTAGTGAGCTTAATGTTTAAAGCATCACCAGATGAAGTGAAAATGCTCTTAATTGACCCTAAAATGGTTGAATTAGCGCCGTATAACCACATTCCGCACCTTGTGAGTCCTGTCATTACCGATGCCAAGACAGCAACAGCTGCTCTGAAATGGGTAGTGGATGAAATGGAAAGACGCTATGAACTATTTGCACACTCTGGCGTGAGAGAAATTAAACGATTCAATGAGCTTGTAAAAGAAAAACAAATGGGTGAAAAACTGCCTTATCTCGTCGTGGTGATCGATGAGCTGGCTGATTTAATGATGGTCGCACCAAATGAAGTCGAAGAAAGCATCTGCCGAATTGCTCAAAAAGCAAGAGCATGTGGCATTCACTTATTGATTGCGACACAAAGACCTTCTGTTGATGTCATCACAGGTCTCATTAAAGCCAATATCCCAACAAGAATTGCGTTTTCTGTTTCAAGTCAGGTTGATTCAAGAACGATCATTGACATGGCCGGTGCTGAAAAGCTTCTTGGAAAAGGAGACATGCTCTTCTTAGAAAATGGCTCCGGCAAGCCGACAAGGCTGCAAGGGAACTTTGTATCAGACCGTGAGATTGATCAAGTGGTGGCACATGTGAGAAAGCAGCGCAAGCCAGTGTTCCTTTTTGAACAGGAGGAACTAATGCTTCAAGGCTCTGCGATTACAGACGAAGATGAATTGTTTATGGATGCCTGCCGTTTTGCCATCGAGCAGAATAGCGCTAGTACATCAAGTTTGCAGCGAAGATTTAGAATTGGCTACAATCGTGCAGCTAGACTGATTGACATGATGGAGCGCGAGGGCATGATTTCTGGTGCGAAAGGCAGTAAGCCAAGAGAAGTACTCATGACGCTGAGTGACTTAGAACAGTTGATCTAAACAAACCACTTCATTTTTTTTATAAACATGGTATGATAGCACATAGGTGCAATTTTGAAATTGGACGCTTTTCGCATGTCTGCCAAAACGCTTTTTTATGTAAAATAAGCGGAAACAGGTGTTAGAAATGGGAAAGTTGTCGGATACTAATCATAGTTAATATTGATTAGAATAGGAAGATCGGAAAAAAATCTTTATTTGGAGCTGCGATCTGTGATCAGCTAGAGGCAAAAATCACAAGTTGCAAATTGAAATGAGCGTCATATACTGTAAGTCAGATAGACGTTTGTTGGAGGTACAATTATGACTGTTTATCATTTTGTTGGAATAAAAGGGACAGGTATGAGTCCACTGGCCCAAATTCTTCATGATACTGGGTATACTGTCCAAGGATCGGATATCGAAAAACATATCTTTACACAAAAAGCATTAGAAGAACGAAATATTAAAATTCTACCATTTGACCCAGATAATATTCAGCCAGGGATGACGGTCATCGCAGGAAATGCATTCCCCGATACACACCCTGAGATTGAACGTGCCCTTTCTGAAGGGATTCCTGTCATTCGTTACCATAAATTTCTTGGAGAATACATGGATTCATTCACAAACGTTGCGATTACTGGTGCTCATGGCAAAACATCGACAACAGGACTGCTTGCTCACGTCATGCAGGCAGCAAAACCTACTTCGTACTTAATCGGTGATGGATCTGGAATGGGGAAAGAAAACAGCGAGTATTTTGTCTTTGAAGCATGCGAATACCGCAGACACTTCCTCAGCTATCATCCAGATTATGCGATCATGACCAATATTGATTTTGATCACCCTGATTATTTCTCAGATATTGATGACGTGTTTGACGCGTTTCAAAACATGGCGCTTCAAGTGAAAAAAGCGATTATTGCTTGCGGTGATGATGAGCACTTGCCAAAAATTCAAGCGAAGGTACCCGTTGTGTACTACGGTTTCAACGAAGAAAATGATTTCCAAGCTCGTAATGTTGTGAAAAATACGGAAGGCACTACATTTGATGTATTTGTACGCAATACGTTTTATGATACCTTCTACATTCCTGCCTACGGAAATCATAATGTCCTCAACTCGTTAGCTGTTATCGCATTATGTCACTATGAGTCCATTGATGTAGAGCTTATCAAAGGCGCATTAAAGACATTTGGCGGTGTGAAACGACGCTTTAATGAAAAAGTGGTCGGTGAGCAGGTCTTAATTGATGATTATGCACATCATCCAACTGAAATTGAAGTCACAATTGAAGCAGCTCGCCAAAAATATCCGGACCGTGATATTGTGGCTGTCTTTCAGCCGCATACCTTCACACGTACACAGCAATTCTTAAGTGAATTTGCTGATAGTCTAAAGAAAGCCGACTATGTCTACCTTTGTGATATTTTCGGTTCAGCCCGCGAAAACATTGGGAAGCTGAGCATTGAAGATTTAAGAGAAAAAATCCCGCAGGCCCAATTGATTGAGGAAGAAGATACATCTGTGCTGAAAGCGCACGAAGATGCGATTCTGATCTTTATGGGAGCAGGAGACATTCAAAAATATTTGCGCGCTTATGAAAAAGTCGCTGTATAAATGCTTAAAAAAGTGCCGTTTCACGCGGCACTTTTTTTTATTTTGAATAAAATGTGACAAAAGAGCAAATGTGTCAACATGTGCCGCTTTTTTTCGTTCGCTGTGGACAGGAATTAGCGAATAAGTGTAGAATTATTATTCAATCGGTCATTCTAGGCGATGTTTGAATGATACAACGAGAGGGTAATGAATTGAATATGCCCGCAGCAAAGGAGGTATCAGATGATTATTATTCTATATCTAAGCGTTGCACTGATCGCAATTGCTTTCCTCATTCTTGTCATCTATTTGTCCAAAACATTAAAATCCTTACAGCTGACATTAAAGAATGTTGCATCAACTTTAGAAGGTCTTGAAGGTCAGATGCAAGGTATCACCACAGAGACAGCACAGTTGCTACATAAGACAAACAAGCTTGCTGAAGATATTCAAGACAAATCGGCAAAACTTAACACAGTTGTGGATGCGGTGCAGGGAATTGGTGGCTCGATCAACCAATTTAATACAAGCATAAAGCAGGCAGCTGGTGCGGTTTCTTCATCCGTTGAAAGAAATCAAGAAAAAGTGACGGATGTGGTTAGCTGGAGTAACGCAGCACTTGAAATTTATAAAAAATGGAAACAGCGTAAACACCAAAAATAAACCATATTCGCATAGGAGGAATAATCATGAGCAAAGACGGAATCAATAGCAAAGACTTTTTGATCGGAACACTTATTGGTGGAATTGTTGGTGCAACAACAGCATTATTTTTAGCACCGAAGTCAGGGAAAGAGCTTCGCGATGATTTGAACACCCAAGCGAATGTTTTAAAAGAAAAAACAGATCGACTCGCAACAGATGCAAAAGAAAGAGGCACTGAATATGTGACGATTGCGAAAGATAAAACGTCTGAATTGTCTCAGCTTGTAGCAGAGCAGTCAAATCAGATTTTAGACAAAGTGAAAGACATAAAAGACCGTGCAGCTGGTAAAGCTAATCATGTGAAAAGTGAAGCAGAAGATGCGGCAGCTGATTTAGCAAGCGAAGCATCAGATGTAGCTGATGAAGCAAAAGTACGAGCACAAGAAGCAAAATCAGAAATTGAAGACGGCATCAAAGATATCAAAGAAAAAGTAGAACAATCTACTAAAGGCTAACCCTCACAGCTCGAAGTGAAGAAGGAGAACATCATGTCAAAACAACTCATTGAAACAGAAGAACAGTTTGATCAACTAACGAATCAAGATGGGACGTTTGTCTTTTTTAAACACAGTTTGACATGTCCGATCAGCCAAGCGGCTTTTCTTGAGTTTGAAGCATTTGCGTCTGCACACGAAGACGTGCCAACGTATTTCTTGCAAATTCAAAATACGAGAGAGCTTTCATCCTACGTGGCTGAAAAATCGGGTGTAAAGCACGAAAGTCCTCAAGCACTCGTCTTTAGTGGTGGAAAAGTGAAGTGGCATGCATCCCACTCAAGCATTACAAAAGAAGCGCTTGAACATAATCTGTAAAAGAAAGAAACGTCAGCAGCGGCTGACGTTTTTTTTATAAAAAAAGGTTTACTTGAACGAAAAGTATGCTATAATCTTACATACAATACTTTACCGCTTAAAAGCGTTTGGGTAATAAAGAAAATTTTCGTGACAATTCCGAAATCTTTGTTTATAATAAACCCTATCATGCAAGAATGAAAAAATAAAAAGCGAGAACAGGCAGAGGAAAGGATGACAAAAATGAGCAACAATGAACTAGAAAAATTGAGGCAGCAAGCAGATGAACTAAATCTTCAAATCTTAAAACTGATCAATGAAAGAGGAAACATTGTAAAAGAAATTGGAAAAGCGAAAGAAGCGCAAGGTGTCAACCGTTATGATCCTGTCAGAGAGCGCACAATGCTGAACCAAATTCTTGAAGAAAATGATGGACCATTTGAAAACTCAACCATTCAGCATATTTTCAAAGAGATTTTCAAAGCAGGTCTAGAGCTTCAAGAAGATGACCATAGCAAAGCACTTCTTGTTTCTCGTAAGAAAAAACCAGAAAACACAATCGTGAACATCAATGGGGAAGCGATCGGTGATGGAAAGCAGCGCTTCATCGTTGGACCATGTGCTGTTGAAAGCTACGAGCAAGTTGCAGAAGTAGCTGCAGCAGCGAAACAACAAGGGTAAACATACTACGCGGAGGCGCATTTAAACCTCGTACAAGTCCATACGATTTCCAAGGACTTGGTGTAGATGGTCTTAAGATTCTAAAGCGTGTAGCGGATGAATACGGTCTTGCTGTCATTAGTGAAATTGTTAATCCTGCTCATATTGAAGAAGCGATTGAGCATATTGATGTCATCCAAATTGGGGCACGTAACATGCAAAACTTCGAACTGTTAAAAGAAGCCGGTTCCGTGAAGAAACCAGTTCTTTTAAAACGCGGCCTTGCAGCGACCATTTCAGAATTCATCAATGCAGCTGAATACATCATCGCCCAAGGAAATGATCAAATCATCCTTTGCGAGCGCGGTATCCGCACATACGAAACAGCAACAAGAAATACACTAGATATCTCGGCAGTGCCAATCTTGAAACAAGAGACACATTTACCAGTCTTCGTTGATGTGACGCATTCAACTGGACGTAGAGATCTTCTCCTTCCAACAGCAAAAGCAGCTCTTGCGATTGGAGCAGACGGTGTTATGGCAGAAGTACATCCAGATCCATCTGTTGCTCTATCTGATTCAGCGCAGCAAATGGACATTCCACAATTCGAAAAATGGTTAGATGCGTTAAGACCACTTGTCAACATTCACGCGTAATCATAGATAGAAATAGCCGCCGGAGACTGCCCGGCGGTTTTTTTATGGAGAAAATACGATGAAGTTTGGGAATGAAAGGAAGAAAGCACATTGCAAGCTCAAAAAGAGCTTGTTCACAATGTTTTCATTTTTAAAAACCGATAGAATCTGTTAAGATCATTGTCATAGCTGGCGTTCTCGATGGTTTTTTATGAAATATGATTCAAATTACAGGTAACAAGCTGTTTAAAGTTTGTTTAATTTAGTTATAAAAAGAAAGGGAACGTTTTCATATGACAAAAAAACGTGTATAATTTCATAAAAGAATGTCATTTTGATGTAGATTGAAAAATTATGTGTCTCTTTTCATCGTTTTAATGACAAATAGGATATTATTTTCCTCGTATCTGACATGTCTCAATCCAATTGGTGAATGCTATAGATATGAAGTGTATTTGAAGGAGTGATTTATGTGAATAATGTTACAATATATGATGTAGCAAGAGAAGCAAATGTAAGTATGGCAACGGTATCACGCGTAGTAAATGGTAATCCAAACGTAAAACCAACAACAAGAAAAAAGGTGCTTGAAGCGATTGATCGCCTTGGCTATCGTCCGAATGCAGTGGCACGAGGCCTAGCAAGTAAAAAAACAACGACAGTTGGGGTCATCATCCCTGATATTTCTAGTATCTTCTATTCGGAATTAGCACGCGGTATTGAAGATATCGCCACGATGTATAAATACAACATCATTTTGAGCAACTCAGATCAAAATACTGATAAAGAGCTTCATTTGTTAAATACGATGCTCGGTAAACAAGTAGACGGAATTGTCTTTATGGGCGGAAACATCACAGACGTGCATGTGGAAGAATTTAAGCGCTCTCCTGTACCGATTGTTCTTGCAGCATCTGTTGAAGAGCAAGCTCAAACACCATCTGTCAATATCAACTATGAGCAGGCCATTTATGATTCCGTTCAGCTGTTAGTTGAAAAAGGACATAAACGAATTGCGTTTGTTTCTGGTCCAATGTCAGAACCAATTAATTCCGTGAGAAAACTTGCAGGTTATAAGCGTGCGCTTGAAGAAGCGGGCATCGCGTTTGACGATGCACTCGTCGCTGAAGGCGATTACTCTTATGATTCTGGAATTGAAGCACTCGCTCATCTGCTCGAGCAGTCTGACAAGCCGACAGCTGTTATCGCAGCTACAGATGAAATGGCGCTAGGTGTCATTCACGGAGCACAAGACAGAGGGGTATCCATTCCTGAAGATTTAGAAGTGATTGGCTTCGATAACACAAGACTTTCTCTCATGGTGCGTCCTCAGCTGACAACAGTCGTTCAGCCGACATATGATATTGGTGCTGTTGCCATGAGACTGCTCACAAAGCTGATGAACAAAGAACAAGTGGACGATCAAATTGTTGAGCTTCCGCACAGAATTGAAGAAAGACAATCAACGAAATAAAACAAAAAAAGCAGGCTTACCTTATGAGGGAAAGCCTGCTTTTCTTATGCCTTTTTCTTTTCTCTTCTAACAGGCATGAGTGCTTTTTCTACTGTTTGAGCATTCTTTTCTGTGATTTCAGCTTTTCTTGGGATCGGTGGATATAAATCGTCAGGGTCTCTCCACGTAGGTGGAAGGGTAACAGGCGATTGCTTATTCCAGGCTTGAATCCAATCCCGAGGGAGTTCATCTGGCGGTGTAATGCCTTTCATCTCAAGCCAAATACGGCTCCACGCTCTTGGGACGACACGCCAAATATCATATCCCCCTCCGCCAACAGCGATCCATTTGCCATCACAATATTGATGCGCAAGCTCATGGGCAATTCTAGGAATTTCCTCATATATTTTCATGGTGGCAGATAAATGAGTTAACGGATCATAGTAGTGTGCATCGGCCCCGTTTTGCGTCAAAATCACATCTGGTTTAAAAAAAGCAGCAATCTCAGTCACTGCTGTTCGGTATGCTTCGAGGAACGATTCATCTTCCGTAAATGCATCTAGCGGAATATTATAGGCGTAGCCATAGCCTTTATCGTGGCCTCTTTCCTGTACTTGTCCGGTTCCAGGGAACAAGTAGCGTCCCGTTTCATGAATGGAGACTGTACATACCTCTGGGTCGTCATAGAAGCTGAACTGGACACCATCGCCGTGATGAGCATCCGTATCAATATATAAAATTCTAGCGCCATACGTCTTTTGAATATATTGAATCGCCACTGAGCTGTCATTATAAATACAAAAGCCAGATGCACGCCCTTTGAACCCGTGGTGAAGCCCGCCGCCAAGATTGAGTGCATGCTGGGAATGACCGAGCATCACTTGATCAACTGCTGTTAACGTTCCGCCAACAAGGAGAGATGCCGCCTCATGCATGCCTGCGAACATCGGTGTATCCTCTGTGCCAAGACCGTAGCGTTCCCCCTCTGCTGTAGACAGCTTTCCTTCACTTGCCCGCTGCACGGCCTGGATATAATCTGCTGTATGGACGAGCTTTAATTCCTCCAGAGTAGCCATACGCGGTGCGACGATTTCATCCTCTGTTAACGCCTTCATTTTTTGAAGAAGATCATACGTTAAGTAGACACGAAGCTGATTGAAGGGATGATCTTGGTTAAATTGGTACGTTTGAAAAGATGATGAAAAAACAAAGGTCGCTTCCTTCATTTGATCGTCTGCTCCATAGGCCAGAGCACCTTATAGCCTTTTGCGCGAATCAGCTTCGTCACATGATCTGCATGAATGGTTTGAAGGCGGAATACGAGCACTTTAGAAGCCTCATTGGCATGAGGATACACAAGCACACTCAGCAATTGAATATGCTGCTCCTTTAAAATGGCTGTAATGTCTGCGAGGCCTTCAGTCATCTGCTCCACTTCAACCTCTAAGTGCGATCCAGGCTGATCTGCACCTGTCAGTCTTACAAACGTACGAAGCAGATCTGTTTTTGTGATAATGCCTACAAGTTTGCCACGTCTCACCACCGGAAGACAGCCAATTCCGTGCTCAAAAAAGACACTTGATATCTCCTCAACGAAATCAAGCGGGTGAGCAGTGATCGTCTCTAATACCATGATCTCTTCGACTGGCCGCTGAATAAAGAGCTTTCTTTTCTCTGTCTCAAAAATACTTGGACTGGCATTTTTAATATCCCGATCTGTCACCATCCCAATGACAGATCCTTGATCAGATACGATCGGAATATGCCGGATGTGGTGTGCACTCATTTTTTGAATGGCTTCTTCAATCGTATCGGTTTTTCGCAGCGTGATCACATCACGCTCCATAATTTGTTCAATCATCATTGTTTACCAATCCCCTTTGCCAAAAAAACGAATTGAACGTTAATACATAAAGCGCTGATGGAAGCGAAGACGATCGAAACGCTCGATCGAATCAGGACTCACATGTTTCCCAATTCTGGCCATTAAACAATTGGCTGGATGTGAGCTAATCTCTGGCTCGTCTGTTGCAAACCAGACAAGACCGCCTGCGTTCATCATTTTCTCCATCATTTTGCGGTACTCCCAAACGTTTTTCTTTGTCCCCTTTAAATCCCAATGCCAGTAATATTCAGTTGTAATGATGATGTAATTCTCCATTTGCTCATCCATCATGCTCACATCAAGCAAATGCTTGCCAAGTGAGCATCCTCTAAATGGAGGAGTGACCTCAATTGCGCCAAGCTCAATTAAATTGTCCATTTTGCCCTCTGACCAGCGCTCAAGTGGATCAGGATACAAATACGTGACATAGCCTACGACAAGCTCATTCACTCTTGCAATGATAATACGTCCTTCTGGAAGATCTGCTATTTCAACAAGTGCTTGTTTCTGTTCCTCAGGCGTGCGAAATGCCGTTAGTCCTTCATGAAACGTATAGTTCGCAAGCGCTGATGCAGGTACCGGTCCTTCAATCAGGATGGAACCTGTTTCTCGCTCAATGGTTTTTGAATAATAAGTTTTAGGATGCTCCACGTATCCACCGCCCCTAATTCTAGTGAGTCGTCTCTATTCTATCTTAAATCTTGTAAGAATTAAAACGGTTTCATCAGAAGTTTTTTAAAAATTGAGAAAAAAAGTCATCTATACTATAATGGTCATTGTAAACGTATGCAAAGGGGGACTGTTTGATGAAATTGGAAACGCTACCATCAGTAAAAGGGGATTATCATTTAAATGATTATGAGCAGGCATACAAAGATTTTTCATGGGAGGAAGCTAGAAAAAACTTCTCCTGGTATGAAACAGGAAAAATAAATGCAGCCTATGAAGCGATTGACAGACATGCGGACTCGTTTCGTCAGAACAAGGTGGCGCTTCACTACAAAGATTCAGAGCGGGATGAAAAGTATACGTTCAGGGATATGAAAATCAACACAAACAAAGCGGGAAATCTATTCAAAGAAAAGGCACATGTGGAAAAAGGGGATCGCGTGTTTATCTTTATGCCAAGATCACCTGAGCTCTATTTTCTTCTGCTAGGCGCAGTGAAAATTGGGGCGATCGTTGGCCCGTTATTTGAGGCATTTATGGAAGGTGCCGTCAAAGACCGTTTAGAAAATAGTGAAGCAAAGGTGATCGTGACAACACCCGATCTACTTGAACGAATTCCATTTGCAGAGCTTCCAAAGCTTGAATCTGTCATCATTGTCGGCGGTGAAAATGAAGACGTCGATGGCGTTCGGACAATTCACTATGAAGAGGCGTTTGAGGAGGCAGCAAAGGAGCTTGAAATTGAATGGATGGATGAAAAAGACGGCTTCCTGCTTCATTACACATCAGGATCTACCGGTACGCCAAAGGGTGTGCTTCATGTCCATGGTGCAATGGTGCAGCAAGGCCAGACTGGTAAATGGGTGCTTGACTTGAAAGAAGATGACGTTTACTGGTGTACAGCTGATCCAGGCTGGGTTACAGGCACAGTGTACGGTATTTTTTCACCGTGGTTTAATGGGGCGACGAATGTGATTTTAGGCGGCCGGTTTAATCCTGATACGTGGTATGAAACCATTGAATCACTCGGTGTAACCGTTTGGTACAGTGCCCCGACAGCCTTTAGAATGCTCATGGGGGCAGGGGATGACCTCATTCAAAAATATGACCTCAGCTCGCTCCGTCATGTGCTAAGTGTGGGAGAGCCTCTTAATCCAGAAGTCATCCGCTGGGGAGATGCTGTTTTTGGCAAGCGAATTCACGACACTTGGTGGATGACAGAAACGGGTGCACAGCTGATTTGTAATTATCCATGCATGGACATCAAGCCGGGCTCGATGGGAAAACCAATTCCAGGCGTAGAAGCGGCGATTGTTGATAATGCAGGAAATGAACTTCCGCCATACCGGATGGGCAACCTTGCGATTAAAAAAGGCTGGCCTTCTATGATGCATACGATCTGGAACAATCCTGAAAAATATGAATCTTACTTTATGCCGGGAGATTGGTATGTTTCAGGAGATTCAGCTTATATGGACGAAGACGGATACTTTTGGTTCCAGGGACGTGTCGATGACGTCATCATGACGTCAGGAGAGCGGGTCGGTCCATTTGAGGTAGAAAGTAAACTGGTCGAACATCCAGCCATTGCAGAGGCTGGTGTCATTGGAAAGCCAGATCCGGTCCGCGGTGAGATTATTAAAGCATTTATTGCGCTCAGAAGCGGATATGAGCCGACAGATGAGCTGAAAGAAGAGATTCGTACGTTTGTGAAAAAAGGGCTCGCAGCACATGCGGCACCGCGAGAAATTGAGTTTAAAGACAAACTGCCAAAAACGAGAAGCGGAAAAATTATGAGACGTGTGCTAAAGGCGTGGGAGCTGAATTTACCTGCTGGCGACCTTTCGACAATGGAAGATTAATTTTTTCATCAGTTGACTTGATATCAAAAGTGTGTTAAAAATGACATTAGTTGAATATGAAAAGGTTTTGACTGAGATTCAGTAGAATGATCTTTCCCTGTTTAAGAGAGCTGACGGCTGGTGCAAGTCAGTACAAAGAGATATTCGAATTACCCTCACGAACCGCTTTTACGAAAAGGAGCATGCCCTGATTAGTGAAAGAACGGATCTGTCCGTTATCAGTGTAAGTGAAAAGACAAGATTTTTTGTCTTTTAAGCAGGGTGGTACCGCGATATATATCGTCCCTTCGTTCATTCGAAGGGGCGTTTTTTATGTTTCATTTTAAACAAAGGAGATTTGGATATGAGTCAATTGATGGAAGAGCTATCGTTTAGAGGATTAATTCAGCAGCAAACAGATGAAGAAGGTTTAACAAAATTATTAGCAGAAGAGAAAATCAAGCTATACTCCGGCTTTGATCCGACAGCTGACAGCTTACACATTGGTCATCTATTGCCAATTTTAACATTACGCAGATTCCAAGAAGCAGGTCATCACCCGATTGCTCTTGTTGGCGGTGCGACTGGACTCATTGGCGATCCTAGTTTCAAAAAAGCAGAACGTTCACTCAACCCAGCAGAAATCGTCGAACAGTGGTCAGATAAAATCAAAGGACAGCTGTCTCAATTTCTTGATTTTGAAGCAGGCGAGAACCCAGCCGTCATCGTGAATAACTACGACTGGATCAGCCAGATGAATGTCATCACGTTCCTTCGTGATATTGGAAAGAATTTCGGTGTAAACTTTATGCTGGCAAAAGATATCGTGAGCTCACGTATCGAAACAGGGATTTCTTACACAGAATTCAGCTACGTCATCCTGCAGTCTTTAGACTTCTTAAACCTTTACAGAAATGAAAATTGTAAGCTGCAAATCGGCGGAAGTGACCAGTGGGGAAATATCACATCTGGACTTGAGTTGATCCGTAAGTCTGAAGCAGAAGGGGCAAAAGCATTCGGTCTGACGATGCCGCTTGTCACAAAAGCAGACGGCACAAAGTTTGGTAAAACAGAAGGCGGCGCTATCTGGTTAGATAAAGAAAAAAACGTCTCCATATGAGTTCTACCAATTCTGGATTAACACAGATGACCGTGATGTTGTGAAATACTTAAAATACTTTACGTTCTTATCAAAAGAAGAGATCGCATCGTATGAAGAAAAAGTGCAAACAGCACCTGAAAAGCGTGAAGCGCAGCGCCGTCTAGCAGAGGAAGTGACAACACTTGTACATGGCCGTGAGTCACTAGAACAGGCAGTCAACATCTCAAATGCACTATTTAAAGGCGAGATCAAATCTCTTACAGCTGAAGAAGTGAAAGTAGGCTTTAAGGATGTGCCATCAATGGAGAAAAGCAGCACAGAAGAATTAACACTAGTTGATATTCTTGTGGAATCAAAGCTGTCTCCATCAAAGCGTCAAGCACGTGAAGATATCACAAATGGTGCTGTCTCCATCAACGGAGAGAGACAAACAGATAAAGACTATGTGCTCTCAGCTGACGACCGAATTGAAAACCAATTTACCGTTTTAAGAAGAGGGAAAAAGAAATACTTCCTTGTGACGTATAAATAAATCTTTATGAAACAGTAAACATCATGGAAAAGCACCTCAAATGTTCGTGTACATTGAGGTGCTTTTCTTTTTTATGTAGAAGTAGCTCATTCGTCTGCTTCTTGTTCAAGGAGTGAATCTTTGTTTGTATAAGCATGTTCTACCTTACAAATTCGAGTTGTATAGGATTCATACCAATCTTTTTTCCCCTTTTTTTGAACACGCTGATGTGCTGTATGTGCTTTCCATTCTTTGATGGCTGCTAATGAATTCCAGTAAGATATAGTGATCCCAACACCATGTTCATCTCGTACACTTTCTATTCCAAGAAACCCATCTAAATCTTTCGCTAATTCTTCCATTTTTTGAGCAGCAGCAGCGTATTCTTTCTGCTCAACATTTGTTCGTTTTGATGTGAAAATCACGGCATAGTAGGGTGGAGCAGGGGTTTGCGTAAATAGCATCTAGTAGAACCTCCTTTGTCTATTGATATTATATATGAAAGAAAGAAGGTCTCGTAGTCTTTTTGTTTGAATTTAAAAAAGTCCAAGGTGCTTTTTGATTATTTATATTTCTGTAAAATCATCTCATAAACATTACCTTGTTCACTTTTCTGACATATTTTTCTTATATAAAATAGAGGGGAATAAGATGAATAAGGGGGAATGAAAGTGATTCTATTTAAGAAAAGAAGTTTGCAAATTCTCGCTGCACTTGCATTGATGATTGGTTCAATGGCTTTTATCCAGCCGAAAGAGGTGAAGGCGGCTGAGCATAATCCAGTTGTGATGGTGCATGGTATTGGTGGTGCCTCTTATAACTTTTATTCTATTAAAAGTTACTTGGTTGGACAAGGCTGGGATCGAAACCAATTATATGCTATCGATTTCATAGACAAAACAGGAAATAACCGCAACAATGGTCCGCGTCTATCTAAATTCGTCCAAGATGTGTTAGACAAAACGGGTGCCAAAAAAGTAGATATTGTGGCTCATAGTATGGGCGGGGCGAACACGTTATACTATATTAAAAATCTTGATGGCGGAGATAAAATTGAAAACGTTGTCACGATTGGTGGAGCAAACGGACTTGTTTCAAGCAGAGCACTGCCAGGAACAGATCCAAATCAGAAAATTCTTTACACATCCGTTTATAGTTCAGCCGATCTCATCGTCGTCAACAGCCTCTCTCGTTTAATTGGCGCAAAAAACGTCCTGATTCACGGCGTTGGACATATCGGTCTATTAACCTCAAGCCAAGTGAAAGGCTATATTAAAGAAGGACTGAACGGCGGAGGACAGAATACGAATTAAAAAACGAAAAAGACAGCGGCATAAGCTGTCTTTTTTAATGTCAATTGGCATATGGCAGCTGTTAGATGAAAGAGATATTGAAAAGGGAAGCATAACGATGACACAAAATAAAACATCGTACATAGCCGAATAAAAACATGTACAAAACGTCCACCATTCCGTACACTACATGTAGTGAATGTGAATATTCGGAGGTGGGCGTTTGTGAAAACGAATCAAAAGGCTTTCATCATTGTAGATGTACAAAAAGCGTTCGAGCATGAAAAATGGGGAGAACGCAATAACCTAGAGGCAGAGGGAAATATCAGCAGGCTATTGACGTTTTGGCGAGAGAAAGGCTGGAAAGTGATTCATATTCAGCATACATCCGACAATCTGGACTCTGTCTTTCATCCGGCAAATGAAGGGCACCTTTTCAAAGATATTGCTAACCCGCTAGAGGAAGAAACAGTGATACAAAAGAAAGTCAACAGCAGCTTTATTGGTACTAACTTAGAGGAACATTTAAGATCAAACCAGATTGACACGGTCGTCATCGCAGGATTAACAACCCCTCACTGCGTTTCAACGACCACAAGAATGAGCGGAAATCTTGGCTTTGATACGTACTTGATCTCAGATGCAACAGCTGCCTTTGGATTAACGGATCAAAATGGTACATATTTTGACCCAGAAACGATCCACCGGCTCTCACTTGCAACCTTGCATGATGAATTTGCGACTGTCATGACAACAGAGCAGCTCATCGCAAAATGGACAAGTCAAGAATGAACGATTGGAAGCTCCTAGAAAGAAATCTAGGAGCTTTTTTCATGCTAATGATATGTGTCCAGCGATTGTTTTCGTTGTTTCTTACGTGAGTAAAAGAGATCAATCTCAATAAATAAAAAACTGACAAAGAATGATAAAATTAATACGCCGGAATCCCCTATCGATACATTCATTAAATTTAAGTAAAGGACATACTTGATAGAGACATGTAAAACGATCCAAGAACTCACCCATTCCAAAGTATAAGTGAGCCATACAGGAAGTTTAAGGAGATAAGCCAGTCCTTTTCCTATGAATAGAAGGACAGGTGACCAAAAAACGACGATAACACTCACGAACAAAGAGAAAGAGATTAAAGAAAAAAATGAATCATACGTGATGGTTTCTCCAAAAAGAAAATTCACGCCTAAAACGGTGATGTATAGCAATACACTAGGAATCGCGATCACAAAGCAGATAGAAAAAAAGAGCAGGAAGATAAACAGACTTGCAGCAAATCTATTGGGCGGTTCATCTATGATTTGTTTTTTTCTTAAAAGAGAATAGGCGATCACTGATAAGATTAAAAGTAAGAATAGAATGATTGTGATACTAAACATGGAACTCCTCCATCTAAGTACTATAGAGAACAATACGACTGATACCTCATCTATCATTATTGTACCAATAGAAAAAAGGCAATTCAATGAATTGTTTCCTATATTTGTATATATGATTGAAGTAAGAATGGAGCAGGCAGCCGGGGAAAATAAGTGTTGAAAATGGAAGATGACTTCAAATGATTTCATGTATAATTGAGAACATACAAAAAACCCTAGAACTCCTTGAACAATCAAGGGATCTAGGGTTTGTTTGCTCTCTCTTAGAGAAGTAATGAAATTAACGAGAGTAGAACTCAACGATTAGTTGTTCGCTGATTTCAGGCGCTAATTCAGAACGCTCTGGAAGACGAGTGAAAGTTCCTTCAAGCTTTTCAGCATCGAAAGAAAGGTATTCAGGAACGAAGTTGTTTACTTCAACTGATTCTTTCACTACTGCAAGGTTTTGAGATTTCTCACGAAGAGCAATCGTTTGACCTGGTTTCACAGAGAAAGATGGGATGTCTACACGGCTTCCATCAACAAGGATGTGACCATGGTTTACTAGCTGACGAGCTTGGCGGCGAGTACGAGCAAGGCCAAGACGGTATACTAGGTTGTCAAGGCGAGTTTCAAGAAGGATCATGAAGTTTTCACCTTGTTTACCAGGAAGTTTAGCAGCTCTGTCATATAGTGTACGGAATTGACGTTCGTTGACACCGTACATGTGACGAAGCTTTTGCTTCTCTTGTAATTGTAAACCGTATTCAGATAGTTTTTTGCGTTGTCCTGGACCATGTGGGCCTGGAGCGTAAGGGCGTTTTTCAAGTTCCTTACCTGTTCCGCTTAATGAAATGCCTAAACGGCGGGAAATCTTCCAACTTGGACCTGTATAGCGAGCCATAATGTGACTCCTCCTTATTGTTTTTATTTGTGAAAAATAAAAACCGTCTGTTCTTCCTCTTCTTCGTCATTATGTTTTCATGCATCCTCGCTCCAGCAGCAGGGAGTTACAAGATGCACCTTCATATAGAAGGAACAAAATGATACAAAAAAGCCGAACAAAAAGGCTGCCATATTTCACACAAACTCTATTATATGACGCTGGGTATGAGAAGTCAACCTATTTAGAGGCAAAGGTGACGTTCCCCATTATATAAAGAAACATAAAAAAGCAGACAATGTGCCTGCTTTTTCTGCATGATTACGCATCCGTAGAGACGGATAACGCCTGTTGAAGAATCTCTGTAAATTGAATAAGGTAGGTCTCATCTACTTCACTGAAGCGGTCTTTCACAGGACTGTCAATGTCGAGTACCCCAATGATCTGTCCATTGACCTTGAGCGGAATGACTATTTCAGATTGCGATGCGGCATCACACGCAATATGTCCAGGGAAAGCATGGACATCAGCGATACGCTGCACTTCACCTGTCGCAAACGCTGTACCGCAAACGCCTTTTCCAGAAGGGATGCGCACACATGCAGGCAGTCCGTTAAATGGACCAAGCACAAGCTCGCCGTCCTTTGCTAAATAAAACCCTGCCCAATTAACTTCAGGAAGTGAGTGATAGAGTAGCGCAGCTGCATTTGCCAAGTTGGCAATCAGATCAGGTTCACCATCTGTAATGGCTTCTACCTGTTTGACAAGCAATTGATAGTCTTTTGAAGGATCGCCAGACTGTTTTTCGACATGAAACATGAAAATCTCCTACTTTCTATCTTAAAAATACATAACTTGCGTTTCGCATGTGGGATTTGTCGAGCAATTGTAAAAGGAACTTCCGCCTTCATCTTGAAGTATGTACACATGAAGAGGGGTGAGCGGATGAAAACATCAACAACCGTGCAAACAAAAGACCGTATTATGGATGCTGCCATCAGACTTTTTAACCAAAAAGGATTTTCTGGAACCTCTGTCCGTGAGATTGCGAAGGAAGCAAACGTGAACGTTGCCCACATTTCTTATTACTTTCAAGGAAAAGGAGGGCTGCTTGAGCAGCTCGTATCCGATTTTTATGAAGGTTACATTCACATGATTGAATCACATCTTCATCACATGGAAACTCGTCACGCAAAAGAATGCTTACTACATGTGGTTTTTGATATTTTATCTTATCAGCACAAGCACCGTCAATTAACCCGTTTCGTTTATCGGGAGGTGACGATTGATTCGACACTCATCAGAGAAATCATGTCGACATATTTAACAAAAGAAAAGTATTTGTTTCAGCTTATCATTGAAAAAGGAAAAAGCACCCATGTTATTTGTGAGCAGCTTTCACTCGCATCCTTTATGATTCAGCTGAAATCACTTCTCATGATGCCATATTTACAGCCGCAATATTTAACAGAGGTGCTTTATTTGAACCCAAGTGAGCCGTATTTCTATCAAATGTACTTTAAGGAGCTGAGCCGCTCGCTTCATTATTTGTTAGAACCAAAAGAGCCGGCATTAGATTCTCATCTGAACCTCATGATGTCCTCGAATTGATCATACGCATATCCGAGATCCTCCGCTTGATGGGCATCAGAGCCGAATATGAGCGGAATTTTTTTCTTTTTGGCAAGGTCAATCATCCATGGATCTAAATAGATACTTCTGGCATATGTTTTACGAAGACCTGATGTATTAAAATCTAAGGACATGCCTTTTTTTGCCGTTTCTTCAAGGCAAAGGGTGACCTTTTGACAAAGTTCAGGTGACATTTCATATGGAAAAAGCTGTTTGAATTTCTGGACAAGGGTGATATGACCGATTCTCTTTGGCTTATATTGGCCTAAAGATGATAGAATAGAAGAATGAATTTGGTCATAGTAGCTTTGGTAGACCTGTTCGATGCTGCCATAGATGCTTATTAGCTGCTGGAAGGCATGCTCGTCAAAATCAAGGCAAATATAATCATCGCCAGCAGGAAGAAAGTGAACAGATAAAATGGCGTCGTCTAGCTCTGGACCGTAGCAGTCTAAAAAGGTTCTAGTTTCCTCTTCATACTCTTTGATAAAGTCAACCTCAAGCCCAGTTTTTACTATTAATTGTCCTTTGTATTCTTGTTTCAGCTGAGCCAGTTTCGTGATATACGCTTCAAGGTCTTGGAGCTTCATGGCACTATCCTGCTCAGGTGTTGGATCTTGAAACGATGGAGGCAGCGGGGCATGCTCGGTAAAGGTTATGGAATCAAATTCCTTTTTGATGGCTTTTTCAATATAAGAATGAAAAGAATCAAGCGAACCGTGCGGGCAAAACGGTGTATGTAGATGTGCATCTTGTTTCAGCATGTCGTCACCTCTTGTCGATATTTTGAAAAACGTGATGTTTATCAGCGAAAATAATGAAAAATCATGACCAAAAATGCTGGTTACATGGTATCATAATAACAATGAAAACGACAGCTTCCGCATACATAAAAGCAGGTCACATTGATACGTGTGATCAAATGATAGAAAGCGCACAAATACTTTCTTGAAAAAACATACATAAAACCGTGAATGGATGGTATTGGACAACATACGATCCTGCTTATAAAAACAAATGCAAAGCGGACACGAAAGGGTTCTCAGGTCTACTCGGGACACTTTTACCCTGACATCACTTAGATCACAACAAGGGGGCTCATTATGGAGTTAATCATCGGTTTAATTGTCATTTTGCTTGCTTTGTTTTCAGTCGGTTATTTCCTGCGAAAAAATATATATAAAGAGATTGACCGATTGGAAGCATGGAAAATTGAAATTTTAAACAGATCAATTGTAGAAGAAATTTCAAAGATCAAACATTTAAAAATGACCGGAGAAACAGAGCAATTTTTTGAAAGATGGCGTGCAGAGTGGGACGATATCGTCACAGCCCATCTTCCAAAGGTAGAGGAGCTATTATATGATGCAGAAGAGTATTCTGATAAATATCGATTCTCCAAAGCCAAGCAGGTTCTTACGCACATTGAGGACTTGCTGAGTGCTGCTGATTCGAACATTGAAGACATTTTAAAAGAGATTGCAGACCTTGTCACAAGCGAGGAGCAAAATCGCAAGGACATTGAAAAGGTCAAAGAACAATATCAAACAGTTCGAAAAAATCTGCTTGCGTACAGCCATTTATACGGCACCCTTTATGACAAAATGGAGCAGGACTTAGATGAGGCCTGGGAAGGGATCAAGCAGTACGAGGAAGAGACAGAAAACGGAAACTATATGAAAGCAAGAAAGATTTTGCTTGAGCAAGACCGCAGACTCGATCAGCTTCAGCTGTATATCAATGATGTACCGAAGCTCATTGCAGACTGCAAACAAACCGTACCAGGCCAGCTGACGAAGCTGAAAGACGGATATAAAGAAATGACAGACAAAGGCTACAAGCTCGAGCACATCCAGATCACTAAAGAGCTTGAGAACTTAAACAAACAGCTGACCCGTGCGGAAAAACTGCTGATTGATGAACTCAATCTGGATGAAGCATCAAGCATTCTCCAAATGATTGATGATGCAATTCAGACGCTGTATGATCAGCTTGAAGCGGAAGTAGAAGCAGGGCAGGAAATCAAAAGCAAAATGCCTGAGCTGACGGAAGCATTTGAAAAACTCGAGCAGGATCACACGCAAACAAAGGCAGAAACAGCTCTTGTAAAAGAAAGCTACAAACTGACAGCCGGAGAGCTTGATCAACAGAAGGCGTTCGAAAAACGCTTAGAAGAAATTGAAAAGCTCATGAAACAAATTCGAGAGAAGCTTGATCGTGATCATGTCGCATATTCATTATTAATGGATGAAATCAATCAGCTCGAAACCTTTATCGATGATGCAAAAGCATTGCATGATACGTTTAAAGATCACCTTCAATCATTAAGAAAAGAAGAGCTGCAAGCGAGAGAAACACTGGCTGAGCTCAAAACGATGCTGACAGATACAGTGCGTCAGCTGCAAAAAAGTAATATTCCAGGTGTACCTGCTGACATGAAAGAGCAGGCTGAAAAAGCGCAGGAGATGATTCAGCAAGTGCACGAGCAGCTTGAGAACCTGCCGCTCAACATGCCAGCCGTGAATGAGCAATTAAAAGAAGCCTCTGACACAGTGAGACATGTTGTGGATGAGACGGAAGAAATGCTCACTAAAGTGGATCAAATTGAACGAATCATTCAATACGGTAATCGTTTTAGAAGCCAAAATCATATTCTTTCTGAACAATTAAAAGAGGCAGAGCGAAGATTTTATGCATACGATTATAACGGTTCATTTGATGTAGCAGCGGCAGCTGTTGAAAAAGCATCACCTGGATCTGTCCAAAAGCTTTTAGCTCAGCAGGAAAAAGAATATCAGCATCAATAAAAAAAGCTGAAGTCCATTGATAGGACTTCAGCTTTTTTGTATTATGACGCCTGTTTTTGGCGTTCTTCTGAAGCAGAAGAAGTGAAAAGTGAGATCAGGAATCCAATGGCGACTCCAAGTATCGCAGGGACAAGCCAGCCAATGCCAAGGTCATAAAAAGGCAACACTGTTTGGAAGATGTCTTTTACTGGACCGATTGGAAGCTTTGCTGCTGCTAATCCGTCAAATAAGCTGACGCACCCTGTTAAAATTAACGAGAGGACATATACTGGTCTTCTATGTCCAAGCCATTTATCAGCAAGTGATAGAACGATGATCACAATTGCCAGAGGATAAATCGCTGTTAAGACTGGAACAGAGAAAGCAACGATATGAGCAAGTCCAAAGTTAGAAATGATGAAACTAAATAATGTAACAAGTGTCACGACCATTTTATAAGAAAGTTTAGGAAGTAACTTTGAGAAATACTCTCCGCATGATGTGACAAGACCGATACTTGTTGTTAAACAAGCGACTGTAATGGCAGCACCTAATACAATATTTCCAAGACTTCCGAAAAGGAACTGAGAAGACTGAGCTAAGATTTTGCTTCCATCTCCCACGAATCCAATGGCATGTGTACTAGAAGCACCTAGATACGCAAGTGACAGGTAAACGAAGGTTAATCCAGCAGCTGCAATCAAACCTGCTTTGATACAAGCAGAAGCCAGTGCCTTTTTACTTGTCACACCGCGTCCTTTAATCGCGTTGATGACAACAATTCCAAATACAATAGAAGCAAGAGCATCCATCGTTTTATAGCCCTCTAAAAATCCTTTGAAAAACGATCCGTTGCTATAAGATACATCTGGTGTACCAATCACGCCCATTGGCGTCAAAATGGCTTTGACAATGATAATAAAAATGATCGTAAATTTAATCGGTGTTAATATTTTCCCTACACGATCCACGATTTTCGTTGGATTTAAAGCAAGGTAATACGTAATACCGAAAAAGACGAGTGTAAATAAAAGAAGGGACAGCCAAGCTGGTACACTTGATAAAAATGGTAATGCGCCAATCTCATACGAAACTGTTCCTGTACGCGGAATAGCGAAAAGCGGCCCAATGGATAAATATAAAATGACGGTGAATGCTGTTCCAAACACTGGATGAGCCTTATCCGCAAGTCCTTTTGCATCACGTCCTGTTAAAGCGATCGCAATAATACCTAGTAGAGGTAAACCGACACCTGTTAATAAAAATCCGCCCATTGCTCTCCATACATTTGTTCCAGCATATTGCCCAAGCTCTGGTGGATAAATCATATTTCCGGCGCCGAAGAATAAAGCAAATAACATAAAACCTATAATAACCGTATCTTTCGTCGACAATGTTGCCTTCATTGAATATAAAGCCTCCAATATTATGTTGAAATATTCTGTTAATTAGTTGTTAAAACCGTTCTTCATTAACATTCACTAATTATAAAGGATGTACGCCTGATGTCAACATGTGTTTTCATACAAAAGTCATGAATTTTTCTATTTTAGTATATGAAGAACATAAAAAAACATCCCCTTCTCCTATGGAAAGGGATGTTTTTTGTTTTGATGCTTGATTAAGCAAGCTGTTTAGGTGGACTCGTGAATAAAGAAATAAGAAGTCCAATAATAGCTCCAAGAACGGCAGGGATTGCCCAGCCGATCCCAAGTTTATATAAAGGAACAACAGCTTCTAAAAATTCAGGTAATCCGCCAAGAGGGATTTTCGCTGCCACGAGCCCATCAATCACAGCAAAGACACCTGTGAAAAGGAGTGAAGCGATATAAATGATTCGTCTTCCATTGATCCATCGATCAATAAAAGATAAGAGAATGATCACGATGGCTAACGGATAAATCGCAACAAGCACTGGAACAGAGAGCGAAATAATTTGTGCCAGTCCCAGGTTTGCTACAAATGTACTGAATAAAGATACAACTAAAACAACTGTACGATAAGAAAAGCGTGGAAATAGCGTAGAAAAATATTCTCCGCAGGATGAAACAAGTCCAATACTTGTGGTCAAACAAGCAAATAAAATCGCAGCCCCTAACACAATATTTCCAGCAGAACCAAATAAAAAGTTTGCCGCAAGCGAAAGGAGTTTTCCCCCATCATTTGCTCCGACCATACCTGTAGCCTCAGGACTTGATGCTCCGACATAAGCGAGTGATATGTACACAAGAGCTAGTCCAGCAGCTGCGACAAGCCCCGCTTTAATACAGGCTGCTGCAATCGATTTACGTTCTGTAATACCACGCTCTTTCACAGCCGTGACAACGACAATTCCGAAAACGATTGAAGCAAGAGCATCCATCGTTTTGTAGCCTTCTAAAAAGCCGGTAAACAGCGGGCTTCCTTCATAGGTTGGATGTGGACTGCCAATTCCACCCATTGGTGTTGCGATTGCTTTGATCACAATTAAAGCAATGACAGCGAGTAAAATTGGTGTTAAAATTTTACCGATTCGGTCAACAAGCTTCGATGGATTTAAAGCAAGAGCATAGGTAATGCCGAAAAAAGCAATTGAAAACAAGAATAATGGAATCCATGATTCAGACTGCGCTTCAGACAGAAACGGCGCCAGCCCAATCTCATAAGAAACCGTCCCAGTACGAGGGATTGCAAAGAAAGGTCCAATGGATAAATATAATATGACGGTGAAAATGGTACCGAATGTAGGATGAGCTTTATCAGCAAGCCCTTTTGCACCTGTTCCTGTCAAGGCAACGGCAATGATGCCTAGCAGGGGTAGTCCCACGCCTGTCAGTAAAAATCCACCGATCGCAAGCCATACGTTTTCACCTGCGTACTGTCCAAGTACAGGAGGGAATATCATATTGCCTGCGCCAAAAAAGAGTGCAAACAACATTAAGCCGATGGCTAATGTGTCTGTTTGACTTAACTTATTTTTCATAAGGTTATCCCCCTATTATTTTATTTTTCCGCCATGTTTAAATATTCTGTTAATTTAGGAAAAAATATGACAATGGCACTATGCATGATATAGTGAATTGATGAGGTTGTCAATATACCGCTTTATATTGAAATAAAAGGAATTCGGATCATATTAGTTAAACGCAAGAGGATAAGGAGTTTCGCAATGATGTATCTTGATAATAGTGCAACCACAAAACCGTACCCTGAAGTTATACAAGTATATCAGCAAGTGAGTGAGCGTTATTTTGGAAATCCATCTTCGCTTCATCAGCTCGGAATAGATGCAAGCCGGCTGTTAAATGAAACGAGAAAACAAATGCTTCACTACACGGGCTTAAAACAATATGAGATTATTTTTACTTCTGGTGCTACAGAAGCGAATAACATCGCCATTAAAGGTGCAGCACTTGCCAAAATGAATCGGGGCAAGCACATTGTGACGACAGCAATTGAGCATCCTTCTGTCATTGAATCGTTTGAACAGCTAAAGGCGTTATTTGGCTTTGACATCTCCTATATTCAAGTAAATGAGCAAGGCCATGCAGATATGACGCATTTAAAAGAAGTGCTTCGCCCTGATACAGTGCTTGTCAGCATGATGCACGTCAATAACGAAACGGGTGCCATCCAGCCGATTGAAGAAGCTGCTGGCATCATTCGTGAGCATGCCAAAACGCGCTTTTCATGTCGACGGGGTGCAGGGAATGTGCAAAGTAGCACTTAATAAACAGCTAGATGTAGATCTTTTGACGAT